>JBBRGG010000216.1:0-5876 GCA_038240875.1 Phycisphaerales bacterium
CGCGTCCAACGCAACACGCACCATCCGCATCGCCATCGATCAAGATGGCGTGACCGCCGCGGGTCTTCCCGGCACCGCCGACGACACTTCCGCTGAAGACATCGTCGCTGCCCTCGCCGCGATTCCAGGCCTTACCGCTCAATTTACGCCCGATGGCAAACTCGACATCCGTGCTCAGCAAGGCTTCGACTTTGCCTTCAGCGACGATACCTCCGGCGCGCTCGCGCTTCTCGGCATCAACTCGTACTTCTCAGGGGATTCCGCCGCAAACATAGGTATCCGTTCCGAAATCGCCAACGATCCTACCCGTCTTGGCACCGGTCAATTCAAGGATGGCGTGTACATCGAAAACGCGGGTTCGCTCGCGCTATCAAACCTCAAAGATAAGGCTATCGCCGGCCTCGACAGCCGCTCTGTTTCCACCTTTTGGCAAGACACAGTTACTAAAATCGGTTCCGAAGCTTCGTCCACCAACAGCGCCGCCGAGGCCGCAAGCGTGGTACGAGAAAGCCTCGAAGCCCAGCAAGCCGCGATGTCCGGCGTGTCGATCGACGAAGAATCCATCAATCTTCTCAACTTCCAACGCCAATACCAAGCCTCGGCACGCCTCATCAGCGTCGTTGATGAGTTGACGCAAACCCTGTTGTCTCTTATCTGAGCTTTACCAATAGGCGGACAACCGATTCTCGATTCGTGCATCGGAGCAACCCATGTCATCGATTCCATCCAACATCGCTCGCGTTTCCAATCTTCTTTCTTCGAGGCAAGCCCTCGGTCGCATCTCGCGCACCAACGTCGACATCCTCAACGTCATACAGCAGATTACTACGGGCCGTGCAATCCTTCGCCCCAGCGACAATGTTGTTCGCGCAACCGCGATTTCAACACTCGATGATCGCCTTGAGTATTCCCAGCAGCGCAATCGCAACCTCTCGCACGCGACCGCGGCGTTGGGCGTGCTCGACAACACGCTCGCCGAAGCCAACACCATCGCGCTCCAAGCCAAGAGCATCGCCAGCGATCAGCTTGGCCCGACCTCTTCCGCCGCCGAACGCAACGGCCAGGCTTCCATCGTCGATCAGATGCTTCGCTCGCTCTTCAACACCGCAAACCGCGAAGGGGTCGCCGGTTATGTCTTCGGCGGCTCACGCACCAGCATTCCCCCCGTCATCGAACAAAATGGCGGTTTCCGCTTTACCAGTAACGGCCCGGGCCTTGTGACCGATCTTGGTCAAGCCAGCACGATTCCAATTACACTGGGCGCGGGCAACGCCGTTGTCGCCACTTCAGGCCGTGTGCGTGGCAGCGTTGATTTCAACCCCAACCTAACGCTCGAAACGCGCCTTGCCGATCTCGCTGGCACGCGCGGGCTGGGCATCTCGCCTGGCGCCGTTCGCTTGTCAATCAATGGCACCACGCCCATCGAGGTTGACTTCACCACCGCCGACACCGCGCGCGACGTTGCCGATCGCGTGACCAACGCCATCCGTGCCTACGAAACCGCCAACACCACCACGATCCTCGGCCCCGCCGGCGTAACAGCCCAAGGCAACGGCTTTGCCTTTGACCTGGTCAGCGCCAGCGCCGGCCCCCCCGCTATTCCAGCCGCCTCGCTCAACTTCTTTGATATCGGCCAAGGCACCACTGCCCAAGATCTAGGCCTCGTCACCACGCCCGCAACCACCTTCAACACCGCAACACCCAACGGCGGCGACACCCGCCCCAACATCACCTTGAACTCGCCGATCACCTCACTCATCGGCATCACCGGCCCGCTGGGAAGTATCCGCATTTCTAATTCCGGCCGGTCTGCGATTGTTGATCTTTCCGCAGAGACCACCATCGAAGACGTAAAGAACGCGATCGAAGGCACGAACCTAGGCGTGCGCGTCTCGATCAACTCCACAGGCAGCGGCATCGACGTGCTCAATGATCTTTCCGCCACAAGCGACCAATCTCTTTCCATCAGTGAAGTCGGCGGCAACAACACCACCGCAACCCGCCTAGGCATCCGCAGCTTCTCCGGCGAGACCCGCATCAACGACCTCAACTTCGGCAGGGGCGTGCAAGTTCTCGACCAAGTTACCGACCCAATTACAGGCCTGTATGACGCGGCCCTCAGCAGCGACTTTGTGATCGAGCTGGGCGACGCTGGCCAAACCAAGCTCACCATCGACCTGCGACCGCAAGACATGGGCACGATCCAGAGCGTCCTCAACCGCATTAATAGCCAAGCCGCTCCGCAACTCGCCGCCGCAGGACTGCCCGCGACCGCCTTCTTTGCTTCGCTGGGCGATGGAGCCAACGGTATTCGCCTCTCCCAGGATCCAACCTTCTCCGCTGCACTCACGGTTGGCAAACTTAACAACTCACCCGCCGCCGAGCAGCTCGGCCTGACCAAAGGCACGTTTGACGTAACCAGCGGAGCGCTTTTAGGCGAAGACCGTGGCAAGATCCGCGTCGACGGTCTTTTCACCGATTTACTCGATTTACAAGCCGCTTTGCGAAGTAACAACTCGGTTGGCATAGCACTTGCGGGAGAGCGTGTGGAGACCAGCCTCAGTTCCCTTACTGAGTCTCGGGGTCTGGTCGGTTCATACGCGGCACGAGTCGATAGCGCGACCGTACGCGAGCAGGATCGGATCGTGCTCGACGAGACGGTACGGTCGCAGTTGCGAGACGTGGACTACGCCGAGGCGTCGACGCGATACTCGCTCTTGCAAACGCAGCTGCAAGCCGCGTTGCAGACGACGGCCCAGTCGCAGAGCAGGAGTTTGCTCGATTTCCTAGGTTGATTCACGCAGGATTTGTTCCAGTACAACACGCGGCTCGCACGGGCAACCCGCGGAAGAGGAAGAGGTAGGAGAGAGACAGTTCACGATTGACAGTGCAAGCCGGAAGGCGTGCAACGTCTTTGAAACGGGGGTCTGCGTCGACGTTCGCGCGATGGAATCGCACGATCATAATCGGCGTGGGCTTTGACAGGATGCGTGCGGGGTCGTCTAGCCTCGCCCCGTTTCACCAGGCAGGTAAGGCCTGTCGCGGAGCAACGCCATGGATGTGCGGACAAGTCGTTTCGGTACAGTCACGATCCCGGATGATCGCGTGATCAACTTCCCCAAAGGCCTTTTGGGTTTCTCCAAGCAGACACAATTCTGCTTGCTCGAACCCGGGGATGAGTCGTGCTTTTTCTGGCTTCAATCGGTGGAAGATCCGGCGCTGGCATTTGTCGTGACTGATCCCAGCCTCTTCATCCCCGAGTATGCGGTGCCGATCCGCCCGGAGCAACTGCGTGACCTTGGGATCTCGACGTTGGATGATGCCCAGGTCTTTGTCATCGTCAACAAGGTTGAACAGACTCTGACCGGCAACCTCCAAGGCCCCTTGGTCATCAACACCACCACTCGCTCAGGCGAGCAGATGGTTCTTGCTGACAAACGCTGGACCACGCGGCACGCACTGGTTCAACTCGGTGTGGAAGCGGCACGAGCCATTCCCGCCTAATTTGCACACGCCCCTTGTGCTTCCTGACCAGTTGGGTTGGCCACATTGGGTTCCTTACCGCACGCCACGGCTATCCCGTATCGCGCGGACACACAGGGCTTCGGGTGCAATAGCACCCGCGGCAAACGACACAACGCTTCCGGCACTTGCCGCCGAAGCGCGCACGAACCGGGGCACGGAGGCCTCGGGACCATCGCGCCTGATTGGTTCAGGTCGATGGCGGATCAAGGAGCGATCACATGCTGGTGCTATCCCGGCAGCGCGACGAAACAATCATGATCGGTGATGACATCGAGATCACCGTCGTGGATATCCGAGGTGACAAAGTTCGCCTCGGCATCAACGCGCCCACACGCATCGCCGTTCACCGCAAAGAGGTGTACGAAGCGATCCGCAGAGAAAACGAACAAGCCTCAGGAATCGCCGACGCCGACGTCGCATCCCTGAAGGTTCCTGTAGCCCCGGGCGCGCTACGTCCAAAGAGCGGGGCTAATCGCCTCGTGGCGGGCTTCCATGCACAAGGCTTGGCTTCACATGCCCAACCTCCTGCAACACCGCATATCTCTCGCACCATCGACGAGCCGCCACCTTCTGCTTCGCCGCCGCTCGGCACGCCTTTGAACGGGCTGGGTTCCGGCATTCGTAAAGCCTCGTTACCTGCTCGCGCCCAACCCAAGGAGCGCCGCGCATGAACAAGCACACCAAACGCCAATCATCGCGTAATACCTACAGCAGACAATTGCGATCCGTTTCTGGCACGTGCCAACAAACATTCTGCCTCATTGCTTGCATCTCTCACGTGTCGCGACTTGATGAGCGCGACGTACGAACCAGCACCAACCCCGGCGGCATCGTTGTTCGCAGCTCCGGCGCAATCACGGAGGATTGCCCATGACCCAGATCAATACGAACATCCCGAGCGTCATCGCACAGGCCAACCTCAACAAGAACAACAAGGAGCTCGCGCTCCGACTTGAACGCCTGTCCACTGGCATACGCATCAACCGCGGTGCCGACGACCCTGCAGGCCTCATCATCTCCGAGCGCATCCGCTCTGAGATCCAGGGCGTCAACCAGGGTATCAAAAACAGCGAACGCGCCAGCAGCGTCGTCGCAACGACCGAAGCGGCTCTCGCCGAAGTCAACGACCTGCTCAACTCGATTCGTTCGCTGATCGTTGAGTCCGCCAGCACCGGCGCTAACTCCGCCGCTGAACGCGACGCCAACCAGCTCCAGATCGACTCTGCTATCGAGTCCATCACCCGAATCTCCAACACCGCTTCCTTCGGCGGACTCAAGCTTCTGAATGGCAGCCTCGATTACTCTCTCTCCGGCGTCCGCTCTAGTGCCATCACGCTCGCGAAAATCAACAACGCCTCCTTCGCCAACCAGACCGACATTCAGATCTCGGTCGATGTAGTCGCCTCGGCACAGCGCGGTGCGCTCTTCTTCAGGGGTGCAGCAACTCCCGCTGGTGTCACACTCTCAGCGATGACACTCGAAGTTCGTGGGCCAAAGGGCGTGCAAGTCATCTCGATTGCTTCGGGCCAGCAGCCATTTATCAACCTTGTTCAAGCCGTCAACCAACTCAAGAGCTTCACAGGCGTCGAGGCAACCCTTATCAACAACAATGCCAACTCCGGCATTACCTTTCGCTCAACCGACTTCGGCAGCGATGCCCTCGTCTCGGTCCGACGCCTCGATGCTCCGCAAAACCCCGCTACTGATTCTTGGACGCTCTACAAATTCAACAACAATCTGCCACTCCCTGGCGGCACCCCCTTTGGCTGGCCCGGATTCCTTGCTTCAGGTTCTCTCACCGCCGCGACCCAAGACAACGGGCAAGACGTTGTCGCCCTCGTCAACGGCAACCTCGCTTCAGGCCGCGGGCTCAATGTTTCGATCAATAGCCCCTCTTTGGGACTTGAACTCACGCTCAATGAAGGTGCCGCGACCAGGCCTGCTTCTACACCAACTTCCTTCAATATCACAGGCGGCGGCGCACTCTTTCAACTCGGGCCGGAAGTGACTGTGCTCCAACAGGTTGCAATTGGAATCCCCTCGGTTGCCGCTTCCAAGCTCGGCGGCGTCCTCATCGGCTCACAACTTCAATTCCTCTCCTCACTTAGAGATGGCCAGTCCAACTCGATCAACAACTCAGCCCGCCGAAATGACTTCACAGCCTCTCAATTGGTCCTCTCCAAAGCCATCGACGACGTCACGATCCTTCGCGGACGATTAGGTGCCTTCGAGCGAAACGTGCTTGATACCAACGTGCGATCGCTTCAAGCTTCATTCGAGAACCTGACCGCGAGCGACTCATCCATTCGTGACGCAGACTTCTCCGTCGAGACCAGCAGGCTGACCCGAGC
>JBBRGG010000217.1:0-5833 GCA_038240875.1 Phycisphaerales bacterium
TCCGGAAAGTTTATCAATTTCGATCACCGCAAGGTTCGGTATCGCCGCCACCACGTCGGCGGAGAGGGCAGCGTTAACGCGAAGCGCGTTGGCCTCGGCTTCGTTCGCCCTCAATGTAAGCGTTTCCACTTGTCGCGCAAGTTCATCGGCGCGCGCACGAAGCAGGCCGGTATCCGACCCGCCTCCGCCACCGATGCGAGTCTTACACCCAGAAAGCAACGCGCTCGCGCACACGCACCACACCAAGCACGTGGCCAAACTAAGAACGAGCCCGAGAACTGGTGAGCGAGCTTGTACACGGCTCAAAGTGGCTTTGTGAAACGCCGCTCGAATTGACTGAAGGTCGATTTGCATACGTAGAAGATATGCCTGTGCCAAATGTTCGTGCGTGAGCGCGTTATTGGACAGCCAAACTGCCATTTTCTTCTCGGATAAGTGGCACTTTCACAGCGCGCGGGCATTGTGGTGCAGCGGCATGTTGCCGTGACTTGTGCAATTGCTTCCAGAGAACCAGATGTGGGCGGTCAAAAATCGACCGCGGCCTGCATCGCAGAATAAGGGGTTAGAGAGATGAAGAAAAACATGTTGGTTGGTATCGTGGCGATATTAGCGGCTGCTGGTGCGGCTTCGGCACGGGTTCACAGCGAAATCGGCGACGCGGGCAATCTTGCTGGCGGACAGTTGACCGGCAACGGCGCGCTCAGCGCAATTGAGGGCGCCCTCGCAGCTAACGACGTTGACATGTACTCCATCCGTATTGATGATTGGGCGACTTTCAGCGCTAACACGACCAACATCACCGGCCTCGTAAGCACGGAATCCGACACGCAGTTGTTCCTCTTCGACACGCTGGGTATCGCCATCGCGATGAATGATGATACTTCAGGCAGCGTGTTTCGTTCGACGCTCGAAGCTGGTTCAGCTATCTATTCAGGCCGCACTGCAGGCGAAGTGGTGTGGATCGCGGTCAGCGGGTACAACACAGATCCAAGCTCTGCGGCGGGTCTGATCTTCAACAATGTACCTTTCGCGAGCCTCGCTCGTCCCGCCACGGGTCCTGGTGCTGCTGGCGCGGTTGAATCATGGGCGGGCCCGAACGCTACCGGTGGTTCATACCGCATCAGCCTCGCTGGCGCATCGGCAGTTCCAGCTCCAGGCGCGTTGGCGATTCTCGGCCTTACAGGCGTGGTCGCGGGCCGTCGCCGTCGTGTGAAGTAAGATCATTACAGAGCCATTCCTTACTCCAAACCCCGGGCATAACTGCTCGGGGTTTTTCGTTGACGTGTAAATGCAGGCGGCCGTGTGAGTGCGGCGTGTGAGGGCTCGCATTCCGGTGTGGCACGTGAAGATTTGCGACAGGCTTCTTGCGACAAGCTCTTCAAGCTTGAAGGCAAAGTCGAATCAACACACACTCAAACCCATTCACCAACGCGCCACTTTTCAATCCCTCAATCAACGAAACAGGCCGACCCGTGATTGGGCCGGCCTTTAGTGTTAAGTGTTGAGCGCTTGCCTTACGTGCTTGAATCAGCACCCGCTGCATTATTTTCTTCAGGCTCGGCTACTTTGGCCGCTGCGGCTGCCGCCTTGGGCGGGGGCTTGGGTGGCAGGATGTTGTCCTCGGCACGCTTGCGGAACCGTTCGATCAACTCCGCAGGCGCTGGAGCTGAGTCGAAGAAAAGGTGGTCTTCGAGATTGCCGTCAGCATTGGTTCGACGCGTGACAGTGATTGAAGTCGGAGCCTCAAAGGTGCCTTGCAACAACATCTCGCTGAGCGGGTCCTCAACGTACTGCCCGATCGCGCGACGCAGCGGCCTCGCGCCAAACTCGGGGTTGTACCCGCGCTCAACGAGAAAGTCCTTAGCAATCTGATCGATCGTCAACGCATACCCCTGAAGCGTCAGGCGCTTGCTGAGCGTGTTCACCTCATAGTCGATGATCTGCGTGATGTCGGGCTTGGTCAGCGGGCGGAAGACGATGACGTCGTCCAACCGATTGATGAACTCAGGACGGAAGAAGCGTTCAACTTCCTTCAGGAGAACGCCCTTGATGTTGTCGTAGTCGGTAGCTTCGGTGCGCTTCTGGAAGCCAAAGCCCGCGCCGCCCTTGATCAAGTCCGCGCCAATGTTGCTGGTCAGGATCATGACCGTGTTGCGAAAGTCGACGTTGCGGCCAAACGAATCGGTCAGTCGGCCTTCTTCCATGATCTGAAGAAGCATGTTGAAGACGTCGGGGTGTGCCTTCTCTACTTCGTCCAAGAGGATGACCGAGTATGGCCGACGCCGGATCTTCTCTGTAAGCTGGCCGCCTTCTTCGTAGCCTACGTAACCAGGAGGCGCGCCAACCAGACGGCTGACGTTGTGCTTCTCCATGTACTCAGACATGTCAAGGTGAACGAGCGCGTCATCATCGCCGAACATGAACTCGGCCAGCGCCTTGGCGAGCAAGGTCTTGCCCACGCCAGTAGGCCCGAGGAAGATGAACGAACCCATCGGGCGCTTGGGGTCCTTAAGGCCAGCGCGAGCGCGACGAATCGCCTTGCTGACAGCCTTGATTGCTTCTTCCTGGCTGATGACGCGCTTGTGTAGTTCGCCTTCAAGCTGGAGCAGGCGAGCAGCTTCGCCCTTTTCGAGGCGCTTGAGTGGCACGCCGGTCATGCGGGCCACGACCTCGGCAACTACTTCATCATCAACGATGCCATCGATTTCTTGCGAGCGGGCACGCCATTCCTTCTGCACTTCCTCGCGCTTCTTGCGAAGCTGCTCGGCCTTGTCACGAAGTTCGGCGGCACGTTCATAGTCCGCTGCCTTGACGGCTTCATCTTTTTCAACGCTTAGTCGCTCGACCTGCGTCTCAATTTCCGCAAGATTCGGTGGCTTGGACATGCTCTTAATACGAACCCGTGCGCCCGCTTCGTCGATCACGTCGATTGACTTGTCTGGCTGCACGCGGCCTGTGATATAGCGGCTGGAAAGCTCGACCGCAGCCTTGATCGCCGCATCAGTGATGCGGACGCGGTGGTGCTGCTCATAGCGATCGCGCAGACCCTTAAGAATGTCCACGGTCTGGTCGTCGCTGGGTGGATCGACGGTGATAGCCTGGAATCGGCGAGCAAGAGCGGCGTCCTTCTCGATATACTTGCGGTACTCGTCAAAGGTCGTCGCGCCGATGCACTGGATCTCGCCACGAGCCAGCGCGGGCTTGAGAACGTTGGAGGCATCGATTGCGCCTTCGGCGCCGCCTGCGCCAACAAGGGTGTGCAGCTCGTCGATGAAGAGTACGACGTTCTTGGCACGGCGTACTTCGTTCATGACCGCCTTGATGCGCTCCTCGAATTGGCCACGGTACTTCGTGCCCGCGACCATCATGGCGAGGTCGAGGACGACAATGCGACGATCAATGAGGATCTCGGGAACTTCAGAAGCGATGATCCGCTGGGCAAGGCCTTCGACAATCGCGGTCTTACCGACGCCAGCTTCGCCGAGCAGAACAGGGTTGTTCTTGGTACGACGGCACAGAACCTGAACCAGGCGTTCGATCTCGCTGGTGCGGCCTATGACTGGGTCAAGCTGGTTCTCGCGAGCCAATTCGGTAAGGTCGCGGCCGAAGGAGTCGAGCGCGGGGGTCTTGCTCTTGCCCTTGCTGGCGGGCGTACCTGAGCCAGAGCTGCTTGAAGAGCTGGAAGAGCTACCCAAAGAACCACCGCCGGGGCCTTCAGACATGGATGGGCCAGAGGACGAACTGCCCTCGTTGGATTCCTGGCCATTGGCGCCCAAAAGGTTGAGCACTTCTTCGCGAACTTCTTCGAGCTTGAGGCCAAGGTTCATAAGAACCTGAGCGGCGACGCCATCGTGCTCGCGCAGCAAGCCTAAAAGCAAGTGCTCGGTGCCGACGTAGTTGTGGTTGAGGTTGCGCGCTTCTTCGATGGCGTATTCGATGACTTTCTTGGCGCGCGGGGTCTGCGGGAGCTTGCCCATCGTGACCATCTCGGCGCCCGCCTTGACGAGCTTTTCAACTTCGAGGCGGACCTTGCGCAGATCAACATCAAGGTTCTTAAGGACGTTGGCGCCGACGCCCGAGCCCTCTTTGACGAGGCCCAAGAGCATGTGCTCGGTGCCGATGTACTCGTGGTTGAGGCGCTGGGCCTCTTGGTTTGCAAGAGCCATCACTTTGCGGGCACGATCAGTGAAACGTTCAAACATGGCACTTCTCCAAATGGGGAGTCAACCCCAGAGACTATTCGATCATTTGATGCCAACAGGTTCTAAGGCGATGTGCGTACGCGAAAGAATCCATGCAAGTACGGTGCCAGAGGATCTTTGGCCACTAGCGTCGCGTAGGCGAGCAGCATGGAAAGTGCTCGCCGACGCGCCGCGTGTGTTTGATCATAAAAGCCGTGCCCCATCGCCCCTTGGTACCGTTCTACGCACGAAGGGTGCTCGCGGATCGCGCACACCTTTCATGGTCAGTAGCGAGGGATCGGGAGCCAAGCGCCTCGATCAGTTCACAGCCTATCGGCAGCACATGGCGTGCCCGACAGGCAAATCCGCCACTCGCCGGTGACAAATGTACGAATGATCAATATTGATGCATGCCAAATGGGTTGCGAACGAGGTAGATTGGGGTAGGCGGGGCAGGAAACGGCTTTGACATTGGTAAAGTGTGAGGAAGCAAGCAAAACTGAAAGCTAAAAATATCCTTTACGTGTAGGAATAATCATCGAGATTCACGCCGTGAGTTTGGGCAACCTGCCAGAAAGGCAGGGGGGGTGGTCCCAAACTCTGGTCTAGTAAAACCACTAGTTTCTGGACAAGAAAGATCAAGTTCGACACTAACAGTAGTTGGAAATACAAGTCGGCCAATCCTTGCCATTCCTTGGCCGATATAGTACGCTCTTGATATGGCTGAGCCCACTACGAGCACGATGAATGTTTCACTGCCTGAGCAGCTAAAGAAGTACATCGATGACAAGGTTCTTTCGGGAATGTATGGATCGGCGAGTGAGGTAGTTCGCGAAGCAATCCGCGAAAAGATTCAACGAGAGATTGAAAGCTCGCACGCACGCTCAATCCTGGAATTGTCACTGATTGAGGGGCTCGACACTGGCACGCCCAAATCACTCACCGACACGTTCGCAGAGTCCAAGAAGGCAACGCTAAAGAGCAGACTCGGTACGAATTTCACGACGCCATGATGTATGACTTGCGCATCTAACCCGCGGTTCAGCAAGATCTCGATGAAGCTGCGTTGCACTTTGCGCGAGACAGCCATGAGAACGCGATTGGGCTCTATAAAGCGGCATACGAAACACTCAAAGCGATTCGATCCTAGCCCTTGCTCTGGCCAATCTATGAGATCGTCCATCCCCGGCTGCAAACGTCCGATGGTGCGCGATCAAGGGCTTTGGTAAGTAGTTGATTTTTAACACGTTAAGCGGCCAATACGTGAACGTGATCCGTGTGTTGCACGGCGCGAGAGACGTACCACTGACGCTCGAAGGTCCGACCATGTGAATTCAAGCATCTGAGATGCAGTTGAAAGTTAGTGCATTATTAGTACGTATTCACTTTATCGTCGCCGCGTCGGATATTGAGTTGTTGGAACCGCCACCCGATGGCGAGACCACGCGCAGGTTGACAAACGTTTCGTATTCCGCGCCGCTGGTGTTGTCGCGGATGGTTACCTTCAGGCGATACACGCCGATGGCGAGCTGTTTGGGAAGCTCGATCTGCTGGATCACGTAAAAATCTCTCCGAATCGCACGGCTGGTTTCGACCACGCGTTGGAAAGGCCGGTGCCACGCCTGCATCGTGCCCGAATCGTGAAACAGCGT
>JBBRGG010000218.1:0-5830 GCA_038240875.1 Phycisphaerales bacterium
AGCAGTGAAATGAAACGAGCCCAGCGAGTCGACGAAGTGTGAGCTCACCCACTTCGAAGGATGTCTCGTAAGAGAACGAGCCATCAGGAAGCCGGCCGCGTACGTGTGGGCACGCGACAAGCGAGAGGAGAGAGACGTTGGCGATCCAAGCTCGTTCGTACGCGGTAGCGCAAGAACGGGAAAGCGGAGGAAGCCGGCCGCGTACGTGTGGGCACGCGACAAGCGAGAGGAGAGAGACGTTGGCGATCCAAGCTCGTTCGCACGCGGTAGCGTGCGGGCGAACAGGGAAGGCGAATCCGACCCAGCGTCTGTCAACGCGGGGCAAGAGTTGAACGTTCGGTATGGCTGCTGCGACTAAGACTTTTACACAGCAGCTGCAGAGAGTTTGCTATTACGAAACTGTTCCAGAGCCTTGCGAAGTGCTTCAAGGTTGATCGGTGTGCTGTCAACGAAGCGCTGGGCGATGGCTGCGAAGGTTCGGCGATCAAGTTCCTGATCCACCAACTCGCCAGTCTTGGCGTTCGAGCTTGCCTTAACCCAAAGAAGTTCAGAGCCGGACATTTCGCGCAATGTGCTCTGCATATCAATCGTGATTGCCCTGGCGTTGGTGTTGCGTGCCGTAGTTGTGTTCTGAGATTGGTTTGAGTAAGCAACGTTTTTCATCGCAAGTACCTTTCGTATGTTCCAGTGCGTGTATTAGTTTGTTAGTCGATCCGCAAGCACACAGGCGCCAAGTCCGAATCGGGCTGCGGCGATCCGCCCGAACTAAGCCGCGATACAAGTTCTCGCGTGCGATCAAGGTCCAGCCAGGTCACTCCGGCTCGCATCGCAATAGACCCAGCCTCGACCGATGGCGGCTCGCCGATGGCAAACACATGACGGATGGCGGCGAACTGCTTGAGAGGCGCCATTAGAATCATCAGGTCGCCCTTGCGGCTTGGATCAGCGTGTCCAACAACGCCTGTTTCCCCGCCACGAAGCAAACTTTTGATCGTTTCGCGATAGTCATGCTTGTCGGTGACATGCACGACCCTTGCCCCTTCGGGCAGGACCGCCCTCAGCTCATCGCATACTCGATGGCTCGCTTCGGCGTCGACCGCGAGTCCCATCCAAGCCACTGGTGATTTGTAATAAACTTCGAACATGCGAAACACATATGCAACTTGCGTGCCAACAGTCGCGGTGCCGATTCTGCAACTGGTTTCATTGGTTTCGATCAACATGTGTGGCGTTTTGCCACAGGGTGTCGCGCCCCATGTGTCGCGCAATGCCGCATCTTTACGTTGTCACGAATACAAAACAGCATTTGGCCGATTTTGAGGAACGATCCAAATGTTTCAGTGCAATAAAAAACCGCGGCGAATTAAATTCGCAGCGGTCTCAGTATTCTATTGACGTGTTCTTGATCACGCCCACGATTCGGAATGAAACAATTGCAATTGAGCGGTCAGAACGAACCTTCGCCTGGGCTAGTGGGCGAGTGCTGCTCTGAAGCAGATTGGTCTTGCACAGAAATCCTTAGTCGTTCGATCTTGCGGTACAAGGTCTTTCGATCAACGCCAAGCGCGGCGGCGGCCTCGGACTTGTTGCCCCCGCTGCGGCGAAGCGCGTCGGTCACAGCGCGATATTCCCAGCCTTTAAGTTCGTCGGACGCGGGGCGGCACTCGGACGGTCTTTGACTGATTCCCATGTGCTCGGGCCGGATCTCGTCGCTTTGGGTAAGTACCGAGGCGCGTTCAAGGCACGCGGCTAATTCGCGCACGTTTCCAGGCCAATCGTACGACTGGATCAGACGCATGGCGTCGATCGTGAGCGTGCGGCGAACGCCCAGGAACCCCGCGAGCCGATCCAAGATCGAGTCGCACAAGGCGGGAAGATCCTCTCTCCGCTCTCGCAGCGCCGGGATGCGCATGCAGATCACATTGAGACGGTACAACAAGTCGGTGCGGAACTTCCCGCTCGCGGCCATGGCGAACAGGTCACGATGGGTGGCGGCGATGAACCGCACGTCCACAGGCACCAGCTGTGTGGCGCCAACTGCTAGCACGGTGCGCTCCTGCAGCAAACGCAGAAGTTTGGCTTGGCCGGAGGGCGATAGCTCACCGACTTCGTCGAGGAATAATGTGCCGCCGTGGGCTGCGCGAGCCAACCCGAGTGTCGAAGTCGACGCGCCGGTGAATGAGCCTTTTTCATGGCCAAACAACAGGCTCTCGAAAAGCGTGTCGGTGAGCACGGTGCAGTCGACGGTGACAAAAGGTTGATTGTGGCGTGGGCTATGCTCGTGAATACCTTGCGCGACAAGTTCTTTGCCGGTTCCGCTTTCGCCGAGTATGAGTACGGTCGAAGGAAACCTGGCAACACTCGCAGCAGTTCGCTGTACTTGGAGAATCGACGTGGAATTCCCCGAAAGCCTTTCCAAGGCACTCGCCGCACGTACGTTGCAGTCTGTCATGGTCTCCCCCCATACAAAAACATGTTCACTGGCTTTAGAATGTTCCCTAGCCCCCTAGGAAATCCTCTACAAATGGTTTTTTGTTTGTATTGCCATGTTTCGATTAGTTGCAGTTGTCTGTTTGGAACTACTTCCGAGACTGGCACTGCCGGTTTGCTGGGTGGTGCTGTTCGAGGCGAGCAGTGCATGAGCAGCGGTGCTCGCGGCGGCGGCGGCAGGCGCGGCGACTAGTGCGGCGACTGACGAGGCGACTGACGAGGCGACTGATGGGGAGATGCAGAAGCGATTCATTTCTCTCTCCTTGCGAGCTTTTTGCTCGCTGTTCATGCACGATCGGTTCGCTATCCACTCCAGAGTGGGGCGTCCGATTTTGTTCATTGAACTCCGGCAAGCTTGCGTTGACAAGCCAGCGGGCCGGGAGAGAATTCTTCTCCTCGTGCGCCTTAACCTGACACAGCCTTTTTGCTGGTGAAACAAGTGTTTGAGCGATCATGGATCGCATCAAGCACGTGTGCCAACTCGGCAAGAATCAGGCGACTTACCGCACTCGGGCAAGATCACTGGCAAAGCCAGCGGGCAAGACCAAACGCAAATAGACGACCAATCAGCAGGTGTCGGGAATATTTAGTTGTGCGGGGCTTTCCCTCTCTCCTCCGTCAGTAAACAGATTTCGACCTATCACAAAGAGTGTATACACAATTGCAGGGTATTCAAGGTATCCGAGAAGAATACGGACATTTACTCTATTTGGGTTTCGATTGATGAATTGACTATATCTATATACTATTCATTGGTGGTTTAATTACTATTGTGTTCAGTGTGTCAATCGTTGTTGATACTTAGAGTGACTAGTTAGCTCAAACATCTAATCAGAGTTTGTGCATGATTTCAAAGCGTAACTGCTTGTAATACAGAGGTCTCTATCGCTTTCACGAAAGAGACGCGACGCGCTAACATGCACTACGTTTCGCTGGATACGCGTATGCAGGCAACGCCTCAATGTCAGCCCGCGTATGCGAATCAGGATTGAAACATGAGCATTGTTGCGCAGAAAAAGCCGAGTTGATGCCTCTCTTGAAGAAACACTTGACCCAAGATAGTGCAAAATTCAATTCAGATTGTGAAATTGGAGCGAGTTGTTCACCGCATTTCAGTTAACCTATTCATGCGAATTCGCGCGAACAAGTCGTCCAGCGCAGCCTCGGCAGCGGGTTCTTCGGGCAAAGTCGAGCGCTCGCTCGCGTGATTCAGAACTTTGTTGAGCCGCGCAAACTCTTCTTCGTGACGCTCGACCTCGCCGTGCTATCAACGAGACGTACTTGCGTATGTCATGAGGAACTAGATCAACCTCGATCGCGCCGCTGGCGTCCAGCCGCTTCATCGTCTCGTTTGGAAAACGCGGCCGATCTAGTTCGCGCAGAGGCGTCGCGTGCATGCTTCGCAAGTCGTAGTCAGAGTCCCTCGAAGGAAAGCCATAGAGATGATCGCCACGCACGGTCGCAATGAGTAGCGGACACGCAGCAGCAGCTATATTTGGGTAGATTGTGCAAACACGCAATGAAATAAGAGATTCTGACAGAATGAAGAGGTAGAAGAAGTAGACACAGGCAAGACTCCTGTGCCACGAGATTGAGTAGGCACACCGCGATGGTTTTTAGCTCTTTGGTTATTTGTTGCTGTGTTCACTTTGTGCCCCGCCCACACCGATTTCTTCTTCGCCCACGTCGCCGGTATGGCCAACTACAGCTGAGCCTGGCGCGGGAATGGGTACGAAAATTGACGCGGAACTGACTGAGCCTGCGGCCGTCGTAGGCGACTTGACCGAGACTTCAATCACGTCTGCCGGTTTCGCTTCGACGACTTTCGCCGCGTTCTCAACACTGGCTTTCGCCGCGATCCGCTTCTCCCCGCTCCCCGCGACCGTCGACCGCTCGTGCACCGCGGCGTTCCTGCCATCTTCCGTGATCGTGTACACCATGCCGATGGTCGTCTCGGGCTCGCCTAGTAAGAGCCGATTCACCAGCTCCACGCCTTGCATCAGGGTGTGGTCGGTGTTGCTGACCTCGTACTTCCACATTCCAAATCTACCGCGGCTATAGATTCCCCGGGATTCCAACCACGGGATCACTACCGCTAAAATCTCATCTCGCTCCACGCTTGGCGTTGGATACGAATAATCTGCAAAGTAACACCAGCGACTTACAATATTCTCGCGCTCGCCTGCTTCTAACAATCCGGCGTTCTCGAGCCCTGTGATGACCTCGTTGATCACCGCGCTTTCATCGCGTCCGTTGTGCCCAGGCGTTGGCTTCATCGCGCTCTCGCTTACTTCACAGAGCAAACTATAATAATTATCCTTATCCGGGGTCATATTTGGCGAGTAGTTGGACAAGTATGTTACGCGATAGAAGGGGCAGTTGTCCTCGGGGAAGTACATCCAGCTCTTGGTGTCGGGAGTGCCGCCGCCGGGCGTTCGGCTCTTGAGGCCGATGCCGACCATATATCCGGAGCTATGTAAGAGGCGAGCCGCTGCGGCGCGCACATGATCAGGAACATCACCCTTCAGGATCGAGCTACACAATATGTCCAAAGGCATCGTGGAAACCAGCACGTCGTAACGCTCGGTCGCGCCATCGGCAAAGGTGATAACCTTGGCGTCGACATCAATTGAGATGACTAACTTGTTGAGCCGAACATGGCCTTGGGCGGTTTCAACGTCGGGCTCATTCTCGCGACGCCTCATGCCTAGCGCGGGTCCAAATCGACGATAGAACTCGCCCGTACCCCCGGTAAGCGGGAACTTAAACTGGTTGTTGGGTCCCCAGCCAAAGTCGTCGCTGGCGAACATGACATTTTTGAGTGCGCGTTCGACATCAATGATCGCGACTCGCTCGCCGATCCAGTGCTTGTTCATCATCTCAGGCGGGAAGGCCCAGACCTTAAAGTTGTAAGGCCTCATGAAGTGCTTTGCGATCCCTTCGCCAAAGACCGCGTCGATGAACTCACCAAAGTTTTTCGCGTCCTTGGCGGTCGCGACCTTTCCCTTCCCGTTCTGGGCCCGGATCAACCCCGCCAGGCACTCATACGCCGCGTCCGTTGGCAAGTACCGGATGTTGTTCTGGAATGGATAAGGCACCCACCGATCCATCATCCGCACCCAGCTTTCGCGATTGTTCAGCGTGAACTCGTCGCCCATCAGCTTCTCAAAGCACGAGTCGTAGTACGCGTAATGGCTGAACATCACGTGCCCGCCGATATCCCAGGTAAAACCTGCGGCGTCTTTAAAGCTGTGCGCGAGCCCGCCGACGTATCCATGGCGGTCATACAGGACAAAGTTGGTGTACCCCAGTTCCTTCAGCCGGTACCCGGCGCCGAGCC
>JBBRGG010000219.1:0-5764 GCA_038240875.1 Phycisphaerales bacterium
TGGGGCACAAGTTGGCAACCTGGTGGATTCAGCGTTTGGGTTTCTCGACAATACGGAAGTTGGTATCGCGCTGTATGAGACGACGCTGTCGGTAAGTTGGATCCTGGTAATTCTTGTTGTTGCTTCGGAGTACGTGTTGGCGCCGCTGGTTGAAGAAATGACGTTTCGAGGGTGCCTTTATCGTTGGTGCCGGGTGCGAATGACATGGATACCAACAGCGATTGTTGTCGGGCTAGCCTTTGGAATTATTCATCCGTTTTCGCCGGGCGGGATGATCCAGGTAGCCATCGGCGGAATCGCGTATGGGTTACTGCAAGAGTGGCATCAAAGCCTGTACGCGCCGATTGTGGCGCATGCTTGCACAACCTGACGATGCAGTTCTTTATTATTGAGATTTATACGTCGCTAATAAGATTTGGGAAGTGATTTGGGAAGTGATTCGCTTTATTCTCCCAGCCAGCGCTGGCGTTTGGGTGGTTTGGGGATGGAGGCTTCGCGGATGCTTAAGCCCCTAGCGATTACCACTTGTGCCACGTCGGGCGAGTCGGTCAGCGTGATGAGCTTGAGGTCGTCCACATTGATAGCGCCGTTGCGGCTTAGGGTGTCGCGAAGAAAGTTGATCAAAGGCGTCCAATATTCAACGCCCATGAGCACGACGGGGAAGCCTGGGATTTTGCCGGTTTGGACGAGGGTGAGAGCCTCGAAGAGTTCGTCCATGGTGCCAAAGCCGCCTGGGAGAACGACGAAGGCGTCGCTGTATTTGACGAGCATGACTTTGCGAACAAAGAAGTAGCGAAACTCGACCCATTTATCGAGGTATTGGTTGGGTTTTTGTTCCATGGGGAGTTTGATGTTGCAGCCGATGGACTTGCCACCGACTTCGCGAGCTCCGCGGTTGGCGGCTTCCATGATGCCTGGTCCGCCACCGGTCATTGTGGTAAGGCCGAGTTGGGCGATGCGTTTGCCCATCTCGCGGGCGAGCTCGTAATTGGGTGTGCTGGGGGCGAAGCGTGCGGAACCAAAGACGGTAACGCAAGGCCCGACAAAGTGCAGAGCTCGAAAGCCTTTGATGAACTCGGCGAAGATTCGGCATGCGCGGAGGAACTCGGAGAGTCGTGCCTGTGGGCCAGCGAGAAACTCGCGTTCGCCGGTGTGTGCGGAAGCTTTGGCCCAGCGAGCCTGAGCGGCGGAATGTGGGTGTGTTGAGGGCGAGGCGGCAATTGGTTTGACCGGATCGCCATGTGTTTCGGCGGGGTTTTGATCTGGCATGGAGGTCCTGCGGCGGGAGGTTACTTGTAGGAAGAAATTGCGTGCTTCGTAGAAAGTCGTAGCGACGAGGTTAGAGAGTTCAAAGTCGTCGGCGAAGTGCAGACACAAAGCGGGTGCGATTCGAGATGGTTTACAAAATTATGGGCCAAGGCCAAGTAAACGGAACGCTCTCCATTTGAAATTGGCCAGCTGGAACCGGCGCATGTTCGGCGCGTGTCCGGCACGGATCAAATTGATTAACAATCCAAGCCAATTGGTTGTTGATGACTAAATAATCCATGCATATGCGAATCTGGTTCGTATTTCCCGGCGGATTTACTGGGGGAATATACATTTCTTTCCGCATGTTTGCCTATTGACGACAACGAGGCACCTGATGATACAAAGCATGAACAACGGCAGCTTGAACGGCAATTCCAATGGCGTTACCGTATCCGCGAACGGGCATGCCACATATGCGTATTCTCAATTTGCAAATTCCGATTCGCTTTGGTTTGCGTTGGTGAATGATTCACACTCTTCGGTGATGATTCTCGGATCTGATGGCGTGGTTGAGTATGCGAATCAGGTCGCGTGCGCGTTTATTGGCAAGCAGCCGAGCGAGGTCATTGGCCGAAACTATGCCGAGCTTTTCGATGAGCATCATGCCGCCGAGCGACTGGGCTTGATGACGCAGGTGATGAAGTCTGGGAATGCGATTGCGATTGATGGCATGGTTCGTGGCGTCGCGGTTCGCACGGTGTATCGCCCCGTGCCCGGCTCGAGCAATTCACGTGTCTTGCTCACGAGCCGACTCGGGCCGACGCTGCAGCACCAAGCCAACCATCTCGAAACGCTGCCGGTTGTGCGTGCACGAGCCGACGACTATGGCAAGCTTTCGACGCTAACCGCACGAGAAATGGAAATCCTCAAGCACATCGGCGAGGGTCTATCGACGGCGGACATAGCAAAGAAACTGCATCGCTCGGTGAAGACTATCGAGTGGCACCGCGTTTCGCTTGGCAACAAGTTGGGTGTAAGCAATCGCGTCGAGCTTGCGCGCATCGCAATTGCAGCGGGAATTGTCAACCTGCACACTACACCGGTCGTGTCGGAAGTTTCGACGGCCGCCGTTGAAGGTTGAGCGAGTGTGACAGATTTGATAGATTTGTTCAGTGGCATTGATACAGTGTGATCTCGACTAGATTATTTCACGAATGAACAACCATTCGCCGCAGCGACCACTTCTTGGCCTGCGGCGATTGTGTTGGTAGTTGTAAGGGCGATTAAATGTCTCAACACGAGTTGATCGGCGTGCTTGGTGATGTATACTCACACAATGAGAATTGATTCTCACACATCGACAAGTCGATGGGCCAAGTCGATCCTCGGCACGCTAGCTGTTGCTGCGCTGCTCGTGTTGGCGAGTTTTATGCCTCTTGCACACGCCTTTCAGCACGCGCAAGCTGATGGGCAAGTTTTTGAGGTTGCATGCTCGCATGGGTGTGCGCATGATTCGAGCGGCAAGGCACGCCAAAGGGTGCACGTCGCGTTACCTACGCGAACAGTCGACCATGAGCAAGTTCCCAAAGATCCGGATCGCTGCACAACCTGTGAGTTGTTGCTGATCGCGTTGACTCTTGGCGGGCATGTACCGCCTGTGGCTGATGTGTATTTGGTAAAGTTGCCGACGAGAACGGCGTATGAATATGTGGGGGTTGAGCCGAGCCAACGGCGTGGTGAGTGTGTGAACGCGCGCGGGCCGCCTTGGGTGGCGTGAGCGCAAGAGATCGCCCTGCATAGACCGTCCTGCACAGGTAGGGCTGTCGCAAACAGGCTTGCGTAGTTCAAATGAACTTCGATCGGCTGCATGTTGATCGAGTTTGGTGAGCAATCGATCCAACGGATCGAGGGTTTATTCTCGTACATTTTAATTTCCGCTATTTCGGGCCAAGCCCAATGTGGTTCCCAATGAGAGCCCGATCAGAGCTCAATGAGGGTCTCATGCTGCATGCTTCTATGCGTGCGCGTGGTCGTCGAGGCGCACGCACGTTAAATCGGGTTTCTACGTCTGGCTTTACACTGATCGAACTGCTTGTAGTGATCGCGATCATCGCGTTGTTGGTCGCGCTGCTGCTGCCTTCGCTCGGCAAAGCCAGGCAGGCGGCGCGGTCAATGGTGTGCTTGTCGAACATTCGAGGGCTTGGGCTGGCACAGCTCATGTACACGGATCAATATCGCGGCGCGTTTGTCGACGTCGGGCTTGCGCACGGCGGCATCGGCGATCCGGCACGATCATGGGTGAGCGCGCTGGCAGAAATCGCGGAAAATCCGCTCGCGTTCCAGAGCCCTGGTGACAAGAGCCCCTTCTGGCCGACGGCTATGGGTGGGCAGGGGCGAACGCTCAATGGTCAGGCCCGGATTACCAGTTACGCATTCAACAATTGGTTGAGCAGGAGCTTTGGGCCTGGGGTAGACGCACGCGAGCCATTTGATCGACTCGAGAAGATCGATAGTCCAACTGGGACGGTGCAGTTCATGCTGCTTACTGAGCAAGGCAACTACGCGGTTTCTGATCACGTCCACCTTGAAACCTGGGGCGACATGGCGTCGGCGCCCGGGCTCGCGTCGGCGCAGTGCTTTACAAGTAAGTGGGGCGGGTTGCCACGTAGCGGCGAGGCAAAGGGTTCGTACTCGTACCTCGATGGCCACGCTCGGATTGAGAAGTTTGCATCTGTGTACATCGACGAATTCAAGAACAAGTTTGATCCAAGAATCGCACACTAATTTACAGGAGCATCTCCATGACGCGATTCACAACTCAAGTAACAACTCGGCAGTTGACCAGGTCGAACGAACACCCTCGTGTCAAGGCTCGCGGCGCGTTCGCCTTGGTCGCCGCGTGCGCTATTGCCTCAGCGGCGCTTGGACCGCGTGTAGCCTATGCACAGGTGCACGAAGGAGACATCATTCTTGATACCAGCACCGGAACGATTAACACGGGTCGATTGAGTGCCGGCGCGTTCGAGCCGCTGCGTCTGTTTCTGGCGACGCTGGGGCAGAACTCGCCGAATATCGCGAGTGATCCAGGGTTTGATTGTGTTCCGGGTTCGTTTCCGGTTGGCACGCGCAATGGCGTGGTCTTGATCGGTCCTTTGCAAGAGTGGGATGCGGGGAGTAGCTCGTTCATCGGGTGCGATAGCGAGTATCTTCGCGTTGAGTACCTCACGCTTTTTACAAATGGTCCGTTGCCCAGTGCCGCCGGTTCGGATGAGATCGCGGCGTTCACCATCAGCGTGCAATCCAACGGGCAATGGCACAGGCACATGCGGTGGATCCTGCGCGAGCCACAAGCAACGGGCGTGTATGCGCAGCGCATGCGTCTGGTTTCAACGTCGAGCACGCTTGATTCAAGCCTGCCCTTCTATCTCGTGATGAACCAGGGCGAGGTTGATTCGGTGATCGTTCAAACCGCGACAGATTGGCTCGAGATCAATGGCGGAATAGGCGGCGGTGGCAGCGGGTGTGCCACGTGTCCTGCTGACTTTAATCAAGATGGTGGCGTAACCGGTGACGACATCGCGATGTTCTTTGCTGAGTTTGAAGCGGGAACCGGGTGCGCCGACGTGAATCAAGATGGCGGTATTACGGGCGACGATGTGTCGTCGTTCTTTATCGCGTTTGAATCTGGTGGTTGCTGATCGATCATGCGTGATGTGTTGTTACGCGTGTCAGCAGTTGTGTGATGCCTTGTAGAAGGAGAGTATCGATGATTCAGTCCTATGTGATTCGTGGAATCGGCGTGCGTGGCCCCTCGGCGCTTCGCACTGTCTGCGGCCTTGCTGGTGTCTTTGCAGTTGGGCTTTCCTCGAGTCTCACGCTCGCGGGTGGCGACGTCTGGCTCTATGAAGAGAATGGTGCCCTCAAGACCGGCATCATCGAAGAGTTCCCCGCCCTTGATCGCACGGCGGGCGTTCGCGTCTTTCATGCAGACCTTGGCGTCGATGTTGACAATGCAATCGACGAACCAGGCTTGCGTATCCTCGCCGACATTCCCGGGGTGAGCAACCTAAACCCCAACGGCTTGCTCGGGTTCACGATGAATCGCGCGCTGCGTTTGTGGGATGGTTCCGACTTTGATACAATTTCGCTCAACCGGATGAACATCGGCTTTGAAGCGTTGACAGCGACGACGCCGCTTTCGGACGTTGCGACCAATGGCTTTGATGTCACACTGGATCCCGATGGCGATCTGCACGATCACTATGATTTCGCGGTCGATGCGTCCACCCGTGTTGCTGGCATTTGGCTTCTCGACCTGACGTTCCACTTCACGGGGCTTACTTCGAGTGAGCCGGTGTGGATCCTCTTCTCACAGGACGCGAGTGACGCGGACGTGGAAGCGGCTGAAGCATGGGCTGGGGCGAACATTCCCACACCTGGTTCGCTCGCGCTACTTGGCTTGGGCGGTCTTGTCGCGACGCGTCGGCGTCGGTAATGGCTAGATCAAATCTCG
>JBBRGG010000220.1:0-5704 GCA_038240875.1 Phycisphaerales bacterium
GAGCCCTTGTTGAATTGTTGGCTGTCTTGCCCACCTCCTCTCTACGAGAAGTGGCTTTGTATTGTCTTCGTACCACCAAAATTGCTGCAATCATGGTGCTTATTTATTCCAATCCTGATTGGCCACTCTCCATTGGCCCTGCCTTGTTTGCCTATGTATTGTTTGCCTATGGGTAACCTCCTCTCTACGAGAAGAGGTTTTAGCTTTGGTTATGAACTCGGCTACGCACGTTCTCTAAATGTGATTCATACACCACGATCTCGAATCGAAAATCGCTTGCGCATTGCCACTACTTCTCACGCCACTTCTTCCAACTCAGTGTGCGTGCGAGCCCACACCCGCATCGCCCGACTTCGCCGCAGCGTACACCGCATTAATATGCTTCACAATTCCCTCGGGCGATAGCCTTTCATGCAGCGTTTCGTCAATCAACGCAACTGGTGCCGTGTCGCACGAGCCCAGGCATTCAAGCTCGATTAGCGTGAACATGCCATCTTCGGTCGTCTCGCCCACGTCGATATCAAGCCGATCCTTGATCGCCTGTGTGATCTTCTCATGGCCACAAAACTCACACGCAATCGATCGGCAGACCTGGATCAAGTGCTGCCCCTTGGGCTTCAACCAATACTCTTCGTAAAAGCTCGCAGTATCGATCACGTCCGCAGGCGTGATCTTGAGAAACGTCGCAATCTCCATCATCGCCTGATGCGAGATCCAGCCATATGCGTGCTGCACCTCATGCAACGTCGGCAGCAAAGCAGCCAGCGTCGTCTCATACCGAGGTAACGTCACGCGAGTCAGCCGTTCCCGCATCTCCGCGGTAAGGTAAGGCTCGTTGCGCCGTTCGATTTTCATGCCGCCAGAATTTTTTGTGATCCAAGCCATGGGGCAAATGCTAGGGGGCTTGCGTGGAGAGGTCGATGATCGTTGCCCCTTGGCCTTGAATCAAGATCGAGAACTGCTCCAGCTCGAGGGTTATCAAGTGCTCCGCCGCGTCCAGCCGCCAACGAGCCGGGGTATTCGGTCGATCGCGCCCCGGCCAAGCTTCAAGAATCGAACCCTTGCGAAAAGTCGTGCTCAAGGTTCCACCCGGTTCAAGCTGGGCATCAAGCGGTGGCTGCGAGGCACTGTCAGGCAACACAAATCGCACCCCCAGCGTTTCCCGGCTGTCGTTTCGAATCACGATCAACCCCGCGGCTTGCTGCCCAAACCGCAAGAAAAGCCCCATCGCCAGCGAGAGTAACAAAACGCCAAACACAATTGCCCGAGCCAGCGAGTACGAAACTTTACCAGAAGAAGCCATTCCGAAAGCTGGTTTGCCGAAAGCTGGTTTGTCAGAAAATAGTTTCGCCATGCCCAAGCCTATGCCCCGCAAGCAAATCCGCATGTTCATGGTACACGCTTTCCCTACACGCATACCCAAGCGGCGGCGTGTTTGGGGTCACTATCATGAGCACGCTTCGAGCCATGTCAACTTTGGTACCTATGCAGGCAAGTGACGGCACGAATCTGGTTTGGCTTCTCACAGGGTTCAAAACAAGCAATTTCAAGGAGCACGTCAATGGCAGGTCGCAACTTTGGCATCGGTGAGCGCAACAACAGCACATGTAGCATCAGCAACAAGGCGCTCGCGCTCGTCGTCGCAGGAATCGCTGGCGCAGCCAGTATGCTTGCCTGGTCTGCCACCACAGCCCCCGCTTCTGCTAACGCACAGCCCGCTTCTTCAGCTCGCCAACTCACCATTGCCACCGTCGAGCTCCAAAAGCTCATGGATGGCTTGAAAGAGCTCGAAGTTGCCAACGGCGCCCTCAAGGCTCGCGTTGATACCTACCAAACCCAGATGAAAAATTTCGAGGATCGCATGAAGGCGATCGACGAAGAACTTAAGAACACGATTCCAAGGGACAACACCAAGCTCCGAGCGGAAAAGTCCGCGGAAATGTTCGAGATCAAGACCTTGATGGACGCCCGCCGTGACACCTTCCGCAAGCTCCTCGACCTTGAGCAAGGCGACGTCATCAAGAGTATCTACGAAAAGGTTCTGGTCTCGTGCGACACCTTCGCCAAGCGCGAGGGATACGACGTAATCCTCTTGAACGACACGGTGTTGGGCTTCCAAGGCGATAACGCCGGCAAACGCATGGGCATCGCCGACGTGACCCAGGTCATCCGCTCGCGCAAGCTGGTCTATGTCAATCCCTCGGTTGATGTCACCGACCGCATCGTGACGATCATGAACAACGAGCTCGAAGCTGGCATCAAGAACTGACATACCTGTTTTGAATTATTCATCCTCACGAGTTAAGTATTGATTGCCAGCCGAGGTTAGTGCGTTAATTGGTGCTAGCTTTGTGCGCTTCAACGTGGTCCATAGGTAGGATGGATTATGTTGTGATTTTGGAGCAGGATGGTGACACCAAGCGACGCGAATCCGATACTAAAATCAGATTATTTGGGCCCTGATCAATTAGGTCCAGATCATGAATCTCCTGAGCAAGCTCACGCGCCAAAGCACGCCGAAGGAGGCGCGCGGATGATCGGAGCGGCGACAAGCGAAGGCAACGGCTTTGAGGGTGGTGTCTCCATGGGTGGTGATGGCATAGGTAGTAATGTGCTTGATCGTGCTGAGGCTTCCTTCGAAATTGGCCTCCTAGGCGTGCATCCCTCTCAGAATGGAAGTGCGAGCGCTTCTATATCGCCATCTCAAACTACATCCTGGACCGCGGCTCAGCTCGCCGAACGCCTAGGGGCAACACTCGTTGGGCGAGGCGACCTCTTGATTGGTCGCGTCGGACATGTTGAAGAATCTCAAAGTAGCACTCTTGCGTTTTTCCGCGACGTCATCCACGCTCGCAAGTGGGTTGCCTCGGGTTGCCCGGTGGCAATCGCGTCGGCGTCGTGCGTGCCGCCACCGGAGGGTCGCGACGATCCCAATTCGCCGATTTCCTACGCGCCTTGGGACATCAACACACGTGCACTCCTGGTGGTGCCCGATGCCGATCTTGCGTTGCTTGAAGTCTTGCGTTTGATTGAGTCTACCCGCGCAAGGCCAGCTTCAGGCGTGCACCCAACTGTGGTCATCCACCCAATGGCGAAGGTCTCTACGACCGCGGCGATCGGGCCTGGTTGCGTGATTGGCGCGGGGGCGACCATCGCCGATGGGTGCGTGTTGCTCGCGAACGTAACCATCGGGCCGGGCGCGATCATTGGGCCAAACTGTCTTTTCCACCCCGGCGTGTGCGTGCTTGATCGATGCACCATTGGCGCGCGAGTGATCCTGCAAGCCAACTGCACCATCGGCAGCGATGGCTTCGGCTATGTCGCTACCAAACGCGGTTTGGTCAAGCTGCCACATGTTGGTACGGTTGAAGTCGGCGATGATGTAGAAATCGGCGCGTCTTCGTGTGTTGATCGCGCCAAATTTGACGTGACCCGTATCGGTGCCGGAACCAAGATCGACAACTTATGCCAGATTGCCCATAACTGTGTCATCGGGCGTTCGTGCGTCCTGTGTGGCCAAGTCGGTCTTGCAGGCAGTGTGACGCTAGGTGATGGCGTGGTCTTGGGCGGCAAGGTTGGGATTGCCGACGGCGTGTCAGTGGGAAGTGGGGCGCGAATCGCAGGGTACGCGGGTGTGGCGGCGGATGTTCCACCAGGCGCGACGTATATGGGAACGCCCGCCGGGCCAGCGTCGGAATGGCGACGGATTTACGCCGCGTTCAAGCTCTTGCCCAAGCTGTCGCCGCTGCTTAAAAAGTTCGCGCGAGATGGCTCGTGAGTGCTGGACAGTTCGTAAGCCATGCAGGTGGAAAGGCATACGACGGCAAGCCGCTGATCGTGCTCGGGATCGAAACCAGCAATCCATCGGCGTATGTGCCGGGCATGGCAAATTGCCCGGGCGTCGCCATCGCGGAAGTTGTTGCCGGGCCAATGGTTGGCCTTGCTCAACGATTTGATTCGTTACGCGTGCGAGCTGTAGTGGCGATGCCTATTCCAGCGCCAGCATCGGCGGCAAGTGCTACAGGCAAAGCCGAGCGTCCGCGCAATCAAGACCACCTGATGGCGATGGTCGAGCGGGCAGCACGCGAGGCAGGGTTAACGCCTAGAGATATATCTAGGGTTGCGGTTTCGGTGGGGCCGGGTGGGTACACCTCGGTGCGGCTTGCGGTTATGACGGCCAAGTGCATCGCCGAGGCAACCGGGGCCGAGTGTGTGCCGGTGCCGACGGCTCGCGTGGCGGCATTTCGTTTCGCACGGAATCAAGCGGCTGAAGAGGCCCGAATTGTGCGCACAAACTGGGCTACTACTGTTATGCTTGCGTCTAAAGGGCATGATGCGTTTATGTCGGTCTTCGTAGGTGATGAAAGTGACTTGTACGATGGCAGATTGGTAAACGCTGCAGAATTTGCCAAGCTGGTTACTGGGCTGGCAGCCAAGTACGACATCGTGGACATGATCGCGGATAGTTTTTTACCTGTTGAGATTGCCGAGCAGGCTGAGTCGATGAGAATTAAGCGGCATTCGTTGGAGTTGGACCCGGTGGCGTTGATCGTCGCATCGATTGAAATCGCGGCACAGGACCCGTTGAATGTGCTGCCGACATATCCGAGGGAACCTGAAGCGGTGACCAAATGGCGATCGTTGCACAGCGGCTGAACAGCTCGCCGAGCCCGGAGTGACTGGTCCTATAATAAATGCAAAGAGATGGTGGCACACACTGGATTGAGTGTGTTTCTTGCTTGTTGGGGGAGGGTTTGTAATCAGAATCTGGTATGGAGACGTTGAATGGCTCAACCCCTCGTACTTGTGATACGTACTGGAACGTAGAGAGGCACACTCTCTACGCAGGTGTGGCACACGTGCCAAACGCGCGGGACGTACCGAAAGTTGGGCGAGGATGCTCGATGGTACAACTCGTGTGAAGTTGGGCAGGGTGTGCGTCGATAGACGCCTGCGCCATTGAAGCGGACTGGGCAATTGGGGCAATTCGCTCCAGCCAACGCGACGAGGCGTGCACGAGGCGTGGGCCATGAGCGAGCAATCGCCGACGGACAATCTTGGTGACCTTTCAACAAAGCGGGTATTCACCACGGGTGAAGCTGCGGCGATTTGCAAGGTGAGCCAGCAAACGATAATCCGGTGCTTTGACGCTGGAAGGCTGATTGGCTTCCGCGTACCTGGGAGCAAGTTTCGGCGGATCCCGCGTGATGAACTGTTGCGGTTCATGCGGTCCAACAGCATCCCGACGGATGTGATGGAAGGGATCAAACGACGTGTGCTTGTGGTGGATGATGATGAGGCAATCCTTGAAATGTTCAAGGAAGTCTTTGAGCGTGATACGCGGTTTGAAGTCAAGACGGCTTCGACGGGGTATGACGCGGGGCTCGCGACAGAGCTGTTCAAGCCACATTTGATCGTGCTGGATTACATGCTGCCTGATATCAACGGCAACATGGTGTGTAAGCGGCTGCGCGCGGATCAGCGGTATAACGACTGCAAGATTTTGTGCGTCAGTGGTGTGGTGAATCAGGCGGAGATTCAGGGATTGCTGGATGCGGGCGCGAATGATTTTTTGAAGAAGCCGTTTGATCTTGGGACGCTGATGCAGCGTGTGGAGACGTTGCTCGAGATGAATGCGGCAGAAGGACAGAGAGCCTGAAGTAATACGTTGGGTTATTCAAGAAGACAGAAGGCAAATATAGCA
>JBBRGG010000221.1:0-5670 GCA_038240875.1 Phycisphaerales bacterium
GACGGCGATTGGGTCTACGCCACTGAAGGGTTCATCGAGGAGGATGAGGCGAGGTTCGGTGACCAGTGCGCGAGCGATTTCGAGCTTTCGGCGTTCGCCACCGGAGCAAGTGCGGGCTTGGTGTTTGGCTTTGTGGGCGAGGCCGAATTGTTCGAGGAGGGCGCTGGCGCGGGCCTTGCGATCGCGTCGAGAGAGAGGGCGGGTTTCGAGGATGGCGAGAAGATTGTCCTCGCAGGAGAGGCGGCCAAAGACGCTGGGTTCTTGTGAGAGATAGCCCATACCTAGGCGTGCGCGTTTGTACATGGGGAGTTGGCCGACGTCGCGACCATCGAAGGTAACGCGAGCGGGCTCATGGCCATCGGTGGGTGGATCAGGATCGATCATGCCGATGGTCATTCGGAAGCTTGTGGTTTTGCCAGCACCGTTTCTGCCGAGCAAGCCGACGACTTCGGCGCGTTCGACAGAGAAGGAAACGTCATCGACGACGACGCGGCCTGCGTAGGACTTGCGGAGTTTGTGGGCTTGGAGCAGGGGCATCGCGATCAGTGTACGTCGAATGCGCAAGGTGCGGCGTAAGTGGCGGACCGCGCAGAGAAAGGGCTCGCTGCGCAGCAACGAGCTTTGTGTGATGGCGGTATAAAATGAGTTAGCGGAATGAAATAAGAAAGCGGAGTGGGCTTGGTGTTGGATCAGGCCTTGATGTCGGAGAGCAATTCATCGAGCGCGTTGGAGAATTTTTCGGGGGTGTCGTAGGTACCTGAAGCAATTTCGGCACGAACTTGCTTGACGAGATCCTCGCGGACGGCGGGGAGTTGTTGGAGCTTGGACAAATAGAACGCCATCGCAGATACCTCCACGCGGTCATCGCCACGGGTTGTGGTAGGAAGAGTCGCTGGGGAGTTGCCCGGCGACGAACGAATATCTTCAGTGGTGCGAGCGAGCAATTCGACGCGGCGATCAGATTGCCTTTGTGCGGTTTGCCCAGCGTGGCGGCCTGGCGAGATGCCCGGCGAGTTGGCCGCTGGATTAGAAAGGCCAGAAGAAAGGCCAGAAGAAAGGCTCGCGGGGTTGCCAAACTGTCCAGAATCGATCATTGATGCGGTCTCCTCAGGGGCGATTGTGCGAGCCGGTGGCATCGCCCGTACACTTGGTGGCCAAACACGCGAGGACTTGGGTGCGGTTGCATACCTGGCAACTTCGCACGAAGCGAAGAAGACAAAGGCGAATCACCCGACTTGTCTACGCATACGTCGGCCTCCATGCCGCTGATTCATCCATGGCGAGCTGGTGAACTGGTCTGCGAGATCTTGAACAAACAGATTTAAGATGTCGAAACAGAAACGCAACGCCGAAACTCGACCAACGCTGCGGTACGCGCTTTCACACGTTCCGCATCGCTCGATTCTCTCTCGTACGCTCTTTCCATCGACGCCGAGGCTTTGCATGCATCACAATTCGGCAATTGAATCTAAATGTGTCTAGAATGTTACAATGTATCGACTTACGGTGATAACTACCATGTGGACGAATGAAGTATTTTCGGTTGCTGCTCTTCGAAGTGCGCTAGCGCCGCGCGACGCGCAGGCACTGCGCGATAGGCGTTGCACCGACACCCAGTATCAGGTATTGGTGTCTCCAGGGCGTCATCGAGCGGCGTTGCTGGCAGCCATGTGTGTTGGTGTGGCGGCGTGCTTTTTAAGTGGTTGCGAATCTTCGGGGGGCGGTGATGCCAATCTTGATCCAATCGCGGACCCTTCGTTGGACGCGTTGCAAAGACAGGATCCTGCTCTTGCTCGGCACCAGCGCGGGTATACGTCCTTTGCGCGTATCGACAAGACTGGCAAGGGACCAAGGCCTACAGGTCGCAACGACATGTCGTTGTTCAAGCCTTTGTTGAGTTCGGGTGGGGGTGGAGGTTTTGAAGGAAGTGGTGGGGGTGGGGGGCAAGAGTTGAATGTTGCCGCGAGGACGAGCACAACGAATACGTGGTCGATTGTGCTGGGCGCGTTTGGGGCGACCGAGGATCCAAACCGGATCAACGCGATCATGGCGGCGGTTGCTGAGGCGGGGCTGGTGGGCGTGTACCCGGATCGTCGTGGCGAGACGGTGGTGATCGCGTATGGATCGTACGACTCGGGTAATGAGCCACAGGCCAAGGCAGATTTGGAGATGGTGCGCGGGTTGGTGATCGATGGAAAGCTGCCGTTTGCTGCGGCGTTGTTGGTGCCGCCAGCGTTGACGACTGCGGAAGGAACGATGCCGGAGTATGACCTGTCAACGCTGCGAGCAAGGCGAGGCGAATCGGCGATGTTCACGGTGCAGGTGGCGGTGTATCGCCGAACGGACAAGGCAGAGGCAACGCCGGAGGATTTGGTGCAGTTTCGCAAGGCGGCGGAAGCTGCGGTGGTTGAGTATCGCAGGCAAGGGGAAGAAGCGTTTTATTATCACACGCCACGCGCGAGCACGGTGACGCTGGGGGTGTTTGCGCAAGCGGATTTTGATGGCAGGGAGATGCGGCCTGATGGGCGCGTGTTTAATGGGCCGCCGGTGCCCAGTGCTGCGCTGGAGGCGCTATTGAAGAAGCATCAGTTCACGCTGGTGAATGGGCAGGCGGCGACGATTCGGCGCGGTACCAAGGACCAAGGACGGATCCAACCGAGTATTGTGGTTGAGGTGCCGAGGTAAGAGTTGGCGCGAGAAGGTGGTACGGGTAAGTAGTTCAGGCACGTGGCCGGGGAAGGCTGAATGAGTTTACACGTACACCTTGCGATTGAAGATGTACCATTCAAAGAGCATGATGCCAAGAGCGGCGAGCAGCAGCCAAGGCCAGAGGTTGCGGGTGCCTTCGCGTGTACCAGTGGCGATGGCTTGAACTCGTTGCTCGGCGAGGTCGAGGCGTTCGGCTGCCGCGACCTGCGACTCTTGCGAATCGCCAAGGTTTGCGGCATAGATGCGGACTGATTTGCCATCGACGGTTTCGTCCATCGCGCCCGATGAACCAGTCCAGGAGACGCGATACACGCCGGTGCGTTCGATGGGTCCGAAAACGAACGAGCCATCTTCGGCGGCGGTGATCGGCGAATCAACGTTGCCTGGGCCTTGGATGCGAATGCTCTTGGCATCGGCGGGTAAACGATCAGCGAGGACGCGGCCGGGTTGGAGCGCGCGAAGAGCGCCAGCGGATGTGCCATCGTCGCCGACGTGGCGAATGGCCCTGCCTACGAAGATGACGAAGCTGGCGTCAAAGGGCCAGAAGCTTTCCTGGATGTCGAAAGGTACAACGATGGCGTGGGTTTGTGCGGAGTTGATTTCGATGATGACCGGGCCGGTGTCGGCGCTGGCGATAGTGGTCGCTGCGGAGCGAGGCTGGATTTCAACGATGCGGCTTTTGTTGATGACGACGCTATCCAGAGAGATGCCTCGCAGCGCGGGGTGATCGCGCGACCAATCGACGATGCCTGCGGGGTCGCCCGTGCCTTTGTCGATGATGCCTGAGGCGGGCGAAGGGACGGCGCCGAAGATCAGGAATCGGCCCGGCGGCAAGCCGATGGGGGCGTCGGCGGGAGCAGGCGGCAGCGAACCATCGAAGACGACAACGTCAAAGTTGGCGGTCTTGCCTGCGCGCGAATCGGCGTCGTACTGCGCGGGGGTCAGTTCTTGCAGTCGCGCGAGAGGATACCCCTCAAGAGCGGCACGAAGGTAGACGTTGCCTGTGGTGACCAAAGCGACATTAAGGCGTTTGGATGGGGGCACGACGAGCCACGCCGAGTCATCAAGACCGAGGACATCGCCTTCGACGGCTTCGCCCGTGCCTACGCCACGCAGGCGAACGGAGACCAACGCGCTTTGGGCGCGATCGATGGGGAAGACCACGCCACCGACGCCTGAGATGATGGAGCCGACAGGCTGTGGCTTTGCGGTGGTGCTTGGGTCGTTTATGTTGGTTGGGTTGGCTTGGGGTTGGGTGGGGGTGGGGACGCCATCTTTGGATTCTTCGGCGCGAAAGGTAGCGGCGGGAATGAAGGTGGATTTAAGGCCTGCGACTACGCCATCGATGAGAAGCTCGACGTCAACGCCGCGTTGGGTTGGTTCGTTGCTTTCGATGCCGACAAAGACGTTAAGGCGGTTTGAGTTTTCGAAGGCACGATCAGCGCGAAGGTCAACGATGCCGACGTTTGGTGCGTTGGTGGTGCCGATGCGGTGGTAGATGATTTCGTCGCCTGCGACGGTGGCCTTGGCTTGAGAGGCGTCGGGGATTCGGCCATCGGTAAAGAGGTGGATAGTGACGGGGTCGCCACCGATGAGCCCTTCGATGGCGATGGCTTGCCCGGTGGTGCGGTCGTCGAGGGTGCGCGTGGGGCGGTGGGCGCGAGCAAGGCGGAAGGCTTCGTCGATGCTGGTCGGGCCGTCGATTGGGTTGATTGCTTTGATCGCGGTGGTGAGGGTCGCTTTGTCGCTGGTGAAGGGTTGGAGAACTTCGGCGCTGGTGCCAAAGGCGATGATCATGGCTTCGTCGGCGATACCGCGCGAAAGCACGCCGCCTTCGCGGAGGCTATCGACGGTGGCGATGGCTTGTTTCTGGGCGTCATTAAGGCGAGTAGTTGGCTGGCCACTGGTAGGTTGGCCATCGCGTGCGGTCATGCTGGCGCTGCGGTCGATCAAAATAATGTGGCGCTGGGTGCGCAAGACCTGTGCCTTTAAGCGTGGCTGCGCGAGGGCGACGCAGACGCCCGCGAGGATGAGCAGTTGCAAAAAGAGGAGTAGGTTTCGGCGAAGCTTTTGGAATGGAGCGTTGGCTTGAAGGTCTTGGATTGCCTTCTTCCAAAGAAGCGTCGTTGAGACTTCGAGGTTGCGGCGGCGCAACTTAAGGAAGTAGAGGATGAGCAGGCTGGGGACGGCGATCGCTGCGGCGAGCGCGCCGAGCCAGGGTGTAAGAAACGTCATCGCACCACCCCTCTTGCTCGCAGGTAATCAAGGATGAGAACATCGATAGGCGTGTCGCTTTTGACGGTCATGGCGTTCATCGAGCGTTGGCGGCAGAACTCGTCGAGGTGCTTGCAGTACGCCGAAAGATTGGCCTTGTAGCGCTTGAGAAGCGGCGCGGAGATGGTCACTTCGGCGAGATCGCCATCTTCGACGTCTTTCAGACGCAGGTCGCCCGCGATTGGAGGTTCGAGCTCTTGCGGGCTGAGCACTTGGATGCAGTACACTTCGTAACCACGGCCGGTGAGCATTTTGAGTCCAGCCTCGAAGCCATCTTTGAAGAAGAAGTCGCTGAAGATGATCATGACGCCTTTGCCTCGGCGCGAGAGGGCGATTCGCTCGGCGGCTTGGCGGAATGAGAAGGAACCCATCGGTTCTTGATCGATGAGCCAGCGCGAGAGGTCGTGGGTGCGGCGCTTGCCACGCAGGTCGCGGATGGAACTGATGACGCCACCTTCGCCTGGGCCCATCGCGGTCGCGGCGACGCGGTTTAAGTTGACCAGGCCGACATAACCCAGAGCCATCGCGGCTTTTTGCATGAAGATGAACTTGCTGGGGTCGCCACACGCGGAAGATTCGCTGGCGTCGATGACGATGTGAAGGGCGAGGTCTTCTTCTTCGAGGAAGAGCTTGAGGAAGAGCTTGTCGAGACGGCCATAGATGTTCCAGTCGATGTGGCGAAGGTCA
>JBBRGG010000222.1:0-5565 GCA_038240875.1 Phycisphaerales bacterium
TTTTCGATGGCCGAGGGCTGATCGCCCATGGGGACGAAGGGTGACACAACCTCGAATGGGCGCGATGGCATCATGAACGCTAGGCGAGTGGATTATCCGAATCACAAATGAAATATGGGCGTAGCTGCGTAAAAAAAGTAATACTAAATCCCTCTCTCAAAGAGAGGGGGTACACAAGGCAAAGTCACCAAGGCAAAGTCAGCAAGCCAGAAACATCAAGGCAGAAACACGTTGTAGTATCAACCCTTCATCGCGCCGAGCAACTCGCGTGGCATCTTGCGCGTGAGAGCAATTGCTGCGGGGACGGCGGCGCCAAGTGTGAACACAAAGACCGCCACGCACCCGAGCGTGATTGGTCCAATTGGCGGTATGACCCGCATTTCTAAGCCCCACATGATCTTATTGAGGACGATGCCGCCATATGCACCTTGCACGCCCATGAACGTGCCGAGCACGCACGCGGCGATGGCGACGCACGCCGCTTCAGCGAGCACGGTTCGCGCGAGCAAGCCACGGCTGGCACCAAGAGCGCGAAGAACGCCAAACTCAAATTGGCGTGCCTGGACACCCGCGATGATGAGGTTGGCAACGCCCAGGCACGCGACGAACATCGCGAACATGGCGATGAGCGAACTCACGGTGAGCGTGGTGTTGACGAAGCGCATGATCTCACGCTTGATCTGACGGCCTGAGCCCGCGTTGATCATGCCGGTGCCGATGAGCTTTTCGCGGATGATCGCGATGGCTTCTTCGTCGCCGATTTTTGGATCGAGCGAGAGCTGGATCATGTTGATAGCTTCGTTGCCGAAGCGATCGCGCAGGTCCTGGCGGCTACCAAAGACAGCGTTTACGCGGGCTTCGGTGACGTCTTCGCCGAAGTCGAAGAAGTCGTTGACAAGTTCGAGGCCGGGGCTGGCGACGACGCCGACGATGTCGAAGCGTTGTTCTTTGCCGCTGTCATCGAAGCAGATGAAGGTAGAGCCGACGCCCAAGCCCTTGGCGGCAAGGTATTCGCGCGAGACGATGACGGCGCCGCCTTGGGCCATGCGAGCACGCGCGGTGGCTTCGTCGCCTTGGATCCAGGTGAGCTTGGTCATCTGGAAAAATGACTCGGGCTCGAAGGCAAAGAAGAAGGTTTTGATGCGAGTGAGGCCCTTTAAACCAAAGGCGTCGGTATCGACCGGGTGCATGGAAATTGGGCTGGTGCCGGTGACGAAGGGAAGCTCTTCGAGCTTGTGCCGAGTTTCGTCGTTCATGGCGATGCCGAAGACAAATGCGTCGGGAAACTGGACTTTATCAAGCCAATCGCGGACGGCGCCGCCGCCTTGGGTCCAGATCGAGACCATGAGCGCGAGGCCCGCCATCATCGCGCCGGAAGTAAAGCCGAAGCGATAGGGCGTGGCACGAACAGTTCGATAGAGAACATGGCGAGGAAGGCCAAGGATTTTTTCAAAGACACCGCCAAGAGACCAGACGACGAGGAGGATCGCGGGCACGCCGAGGACAAAGTATCCGATCATGAACGCGGGCAGTCCCGTGGTGATATATGCCCAGAAAACAAACTGACCCGCGCCAAAGAGATTGAACACGGCGAGATGGATGAGCACGCCAGCGAAGCCGATGAGCCCGAGGTAGAGGATGTGGCGAATTGGAACGCGCTTGGCGCGAACAGCGAGTGCGGCGAGTGGTGAAACGCGTGCGGCTTGCCATGCTGGAAATGCGGCGCCGATGATGCCGGAGATGACGGCACCTAGAACCGCGCCGCCAAGAGCGCTTGGTTCAAAGACCACGTCGGCGCGAAGCACGTCGTGATAATAATTGATCATGGCCGCGGCGAGGAGCGAACCAAGCGGAACGCCGATGAGTGCGCCAAGAGCGCCAAGCGCACCGCCACCGATGAGTTGCGCGAGGGCGAGCTGGGCGCGCGACGCACCGATGCAGCGCAAAATAGCAAGCTCGCGCTGGCGTTCGGTGACGCCGACGCTGAGGCCCGTCATGATGATAAAGGACGCCGCGAGAAACGCCATGATGGACGCGACGGCGAAGCCGAGCTGGTTGGCTTGCATGTTGCGGTCCAGGCCGCTGGTGATTTTTTCGGTAGTTTCGCCGAGGACGCGGGGCGGGAGTTCGGCTTTGCGTGCTTCGACCAGAGCCGTGGCGTCAACGCCGGTGTTGAGCAGCACATCGATTTGATCAAGCTTGCCTGGAGAACCGGCGACGACACCAAGGCCAGCGGCGGTCATGTAGCCTTTAGGCGTGCCGCCCAGAGGTGGTGAGGCAGCGATGCCGACGACGGTAAGGGTTCGCGCATCGGCACGAAGGCGGATGGCTTCGAGTGAATCGCCGATTGCGATTTTGGAAGTAGCGTTGAGTGATTCGGCTTGCGATTCGGTTGCGAGTTCCGGGCCGTTGTCGGCTTTCATGGGCTGCGCGGAGCCGGATCGCATGAGTAGAGAAAGGCCGCCCATGCCTAGGCGCACTTCGGTGTCACGCGCGGAGAGGCGCTGGATGAGCAATTGATCGAGGACGATTTCGGTGTCGGTTGCGGGCATGCGGCCGGCGATGAGTTCAAGGCCGCGGACGAGTGTTTCGCCTTGCGAAGTAAGCCCGATGACTGCGGTGGTCGCGCGGATGTCTTGGGGCGTGCGTTTGTATGAGCCGTCGGGTTGCTTCTCCCACAAAGGGCGAACAAAGCGAAGGGTGGCGGGGCCGGTGAGCCTTCCGGCGGCGGCTTTGACTTCGGGCCAGGCGCGAACGCGGGTCAAAAGTTCTTCGTCGAAGGAGCCGCCTGCGCCGCTTGCGCGGATGCGTACGTCGGCTTTGCCAAGCATGGTTTCGACGCGTGCATCAACGGCGGCACGAATGGAACCTGTGGCAACGCCGACCGCGGCGATGAGCATCGCGGAAAGAGCAACGACGGCAACGAGCAAGTAGGCTCGGCTACGACGCTGAAACACACTGTTGATACCGAGCCGCCATACCGACCGCATCAAGCCCCTCCGTCTCGATCTGACCTTTTACTTTGCCGTCGGCGAGCACGAAGGCTCGCGCGCAGTGCGCGGCAGCCGCGGGCTCGTGGGTGACCATGACTACGAGCATGTGTTGTTCGCGGGCGATCTCTGCGAGCAAGCTCCACAAGCGCTCGCTGCTCGCGGAATCAAGATTGCCGGTGGGTTCGTCGGCGAGAAGAATGGGTGGAGAAAAGAGAAGTGAGCGCGCGATGGCGACGCGTTGTTGCTCGCCGCCGGAGAGAGCGTCGGGGCGATGGCTTTGGCGTTGCCAGATGCCTAGGCGTTCCATGAGTTCTTTGGAGCGGGTCGCGAGAGATGTGCTGGATTCGCTGGCGAGCATGCCTGGAAGCTCGACGTTTTCTCGCGCGGTGAGTGTTGGGATCAAGTTGAATTGTTGGAAGACGATGCCGACGTTGCGTCGGCGAAAGATGGTGGCGTCGCGCTCGGAGAGATTGTGGATCGCGCGGCCTGCGAGATAGATCTCGCCTTGGTCGGGTCGATCAAGGGTGGCGAGAAGATGAAGAAGGGTGCTCTTGCCGCTGCCGGATTGGCCCATGATGGCGTAGAAGCCGGGAACTTCGATGCGCAGGTCAACGCCTTGGAGAGCGGCGACGCTCTCGCCGCCAAGAGAGTAAGACTTGTGTACGTTGGTGCAGATGAGAGAAGCGGGCGCGAAGATTAAAGGCTTGTTGCCCGCGACAACTGAGCCTGATGCCGCATCGTGTGAAGTTGCTGGTGTTGAGATTAAGGGCGCGGTGGTGTGCATGCGGCGTGTGGTTGAGTGGAGAGAGATCGTGATGGCGCGAATGGAGAATTAATTTACGAGGGGTACGCCGCGGCGTACGACTTGGAGTCCATGAGGGAGGTAAGGCCAGTGTTGTCGGCGACTTTGATTTTGACGAGCCAGCCGGAGCCATAGGGATCAGAGTTGAGCAGGCCTGGGTTATCGGCGACGGCTTTGTTGACGTCGGTGACTTCGCCGGAAACGGCGCAGTAGATGTCGCTGGTGGTTTTGACAGATTCAACTTCGCCAACGATGTCGCCAGCCTTGAACTTGGTGCCGACTTTTTTCATTTCGGCAAAGGTGACGTCGGTGAGTTGATCGACGGCGAACTGGGTGAGGCCTAGGGTGAGATTATCGCCTTCAACTTTGTGCCATTCGTGAGACTGAGAGTATGAACGATCGGATGGAAGTGTCATGGTGGATCCTTCGAGTTGGGTGTTGCGAGTTGCGTGTGGCGGTTTGCGTGTGGCGGTTTGCATGTGGAAACGAGTTGGGCGCGAGGTCGAAAGAGAGCTTGTGCTACAGACGACATGATCGTAGGACTTGATAGACGTTGGGTGCGAAGTTGGGTGCGATGTTGGATTCGAGTTTGGGTGCGAGCGGCGAATGTGGGTAGGGGAGGATTTGAAGATAGCTCTTGTGTGAGCGAATTCGTTTCAGTTGAGATGTGCGAATCGAAAGGTGAAACTTCGCAAACCATCGTGTTCGAAAATGCGCAAGCGATCAGATGAAGAGGCCCAATGTAACCCTGGACTCAATCCGGTTTATAGGTAGTTCACCCTTCTACAACAGATAGGTGAATCAGCGATTATGCGGACCAAGCTAATTTCTATCGCCTGTTCGGAGCCAGACGTTGATGATCGCTGCGATACACTCTTGCTACGGAGAAGAGTGAATAAAGAATATTTTAGCGAAGTTCGTGACGAAGCCATTGCCCCCACACTGACAACTGGTAGTTGTGCCGGGTATTGTGGATGCAGGCAGGGTCTGCACATTCTGCACTTGGATTGCTCGCGTTTGCTTGGTCGCCTCCTTCGATAAAGCATTGTGCAGGTTTGGTTTGAGTTGTTTCATTTCATGCGATGCCATTTACTTAGTTCTCCCCTCCGGACGGTCGGCGCCTTAATTGGCCCGACCGTCTTCATTTACTGACATGTATCGGCTTGATTTGGGGTCGCGCCACCGGCGGCGATGAGGATTGGAAAGCGTCTTTGCACGCTGAGGCCGAGCATGCTAAAGTCCGGCGCAAGGTAGTAGCTCGTTTGCCATGGGCCTTGCACGAAAACCATGCTCCTGACACTCTCTGCGTCTTGTCTTCGCCCGTTGATCCGCGGTCTTGCGGCCAAGGACGACCCGCGCGCCAAATCCGCAATACTTGACCTTAAAGATCTTCCAACGTTTGCACGCGAAACGCTGGGATTAGTTGGGCTGAATCTCTCGGCAGATCTTTTGGTCGGCGCGGATCGCCGAACTCTTGATTCGTTGCGTGAGCGCGCGGACAAGGCGGCGTGTACATGCTTGCTTTTAACCGAGCTTGAACCGCAGCATTTGGCGTCGGCAGACGCGGCCAAGGCTGCGCTCGCTGTGCAACGCGGGGAACGAATCATCGACGCCGCCCAGATTTTGGGTTGTTCGTCGGCATCGATCCCGGTCTTTGGCGTGGATGATGAAGCGAGCTTTGAACGAGCGATCGAACGGCTTAAGCCCATCGTGGCGCGTGCGGAGAAGCGCGACCTATCGCTCTTGATTTCGCCCACGGCTGGCCTGACC
>JBBRGG010000223.1:0-5556 GCA_038240875.1 Phycisphaerales bacterium
GGTGGCAAGGTCGTTCAAAAACAACTCTCGCTCGAAGGTGAACAAGTCGCTCGTCTTCGCGCTCTTAACATCGAACCCACGGACGACTCCGCCAAGTTCGACCTCAAAGACGTTTCCGCCCACGTCCGCGCCATCTGGAATGGCAGCTCCTTCGATGACCGCATTAAACCAGGCATCGTCAGCCGCGATCGAACGGTCGGCATCGTCCTTGATCGCACCTCGTATTACGCAGAAATGGGCGGCCAGGAAGGCGACACCGGCAAGCTCCAAGTCATCAGCGAAAGTCGCTCCAACATCCATGATCGCCACGACGGCGGCGAGTTCGTCGTCGAATCAACTCGCGCCTTCGGCGGTTACGTCCTCCACATCGGCCACGTCGCCAAGGGCGAGCTTCGCGTCGGCGACACCGTCTCCGCCGAAGTCAACAAGTTCGTCAAGATCCGCACCCAATCCAACCACACCTCAACCCACATTGCCAACTTCGCCCTTCGCAAAGTCCTGGGCGATCACGTCGATCAAAAAGGCTCCCTCGTCGCCCCCGATCGCATGCGCTTTGACTTTGTTCATCCACATCCCGTCTCAATCGACGAATTGGCCAAAGTCGAAGCCATCGTCCGCTCGCAAATCAAACAAGACCTCACCGTCTACGCCGAGCCCGCGTCCCTCGCTACCGCCAAATCAATCAGCGGTTTGAGAGCCGTCTTTGGCGAGGCCTACCCCGACCCTGTCCGCGTTGTCGCCATCGGCGAGAGTGTGAAATCTCTCCTTGATAATCCCGCCAACCTCGCGTGGGCCGAGCTTTCCGCCGAGTTCTGTGGCGGCACACACGTCCAAAGCACCGCCCTCATCGGCGCCTTCGCCATCACCGCCGAAGAAGCCGTTGCCAAAGGCGTGCGACGCATTTCCGCCCTCACCGGCGACATGGCCGAAAACGCAATCGCCGCCGCCGACGCCGCTGAATCGCGCGTTGAAAGGGCGTCTCGCCTTTCCGACACGGATCTCGCCGCCCTCATACCAACCCTGCTCATCGAACTTGATCAAGCGACCATGCCCCAGGTTCGCAAGGCGCAAATTCGCACCGCCATCGGCGTCCTCCAGGAACGCGCCAAACAAGCTGGCAAAAAGCTCGCCGACGCCGTCCGCGATAAAGCCGTCCGCGAAGCCGGTGGCATCGCCGACCAAGCCCGCAACCTCAACGACAACGTCGTCGTCTCCACCGTCGAAGCTGGCGAAGATCGTGCTGCCTTGCAAGCCGCCTGCAAGCACATCCGCGACGTCTGCCCTCGCGCCGCGGTTATGCTTTTCTCCATCGATCAAGCCACAGGCAAGGTTGGTGTCTGCGCCATGGTTCCCCAAGCGCTCATCGCTAAAGGCCTCAAAGCCGGCGACTGGCTTCGCGACGCATGCGCACTCCTTGGCGGCAAAGGCGGCGGTAAGCCCGACTCCGCACAAGGTGGCGGTGCCGACGCTTCCAACCTCAAGGAAGCCATCACGCAAGCCCGCAAAGCCGCCTTCAAAGTAGTGATGTAAACGAAAGATCGCGTTACAACATTTGCCTTTGCCTTGCCTTCGTGCCACCATGATCGCTTCGATCGTGGTGTGCCTTTGCCTTGACTGCCTTTGCCTTTGTATTAGTCTTTATCTTTGCCTTCGTGCCACCATGATCGCTTCGATCGTGGTGTACCTTTGTTTTGGCTGCCGTTACCTTGGGTACTCTCTCTCTCAAGAAACAGTCTTTCTATTTAGTATGCTCGATTGCCGTCCCTTTTTTCCTTGTATTCCCTAATGCTTAAGGCGTCACCCCAGCCTTCACTTCCCGACTCGTGATCTCAAGCTCAATCAAAGGCCTCTCCGGCTCAAACCGTAGCTGCGTCGGTAAATCACTAAACACCGCTTCCTTCGAGCTAATCTTCTTCTCCAAATCCTCAAAGCTCAAAGGCACATAGGCCACGATTGTGATCGCCCCCTCGCGAATCCGCTGGATCACATCCGCTGGCCCAGTCACCTTCACATCATTCAGCAACGTCTTGCCCACGATCTTCACGTCCCAGCGTTCAAGTTCCGCCGCTGGCGCTCGAATGTGCACCGGTACCGTTGCTATCACGTGCGTGTCTGTTCGGCTGCGCACCGTCAATTCAACCGCGGCCCTTCCAGGCGTAAACGTCATCGACCGAATGCCATCCAGCGACTTTGGCGCAAGCAGCGTCACATTGATCGTCTCCCGCCGCCCCGGCACCAAACGATCCCAAATCGCTCGATCAATCTTCGCAATTGCCTGTGGCGTTCCTTCATCCAACCGCGACGCAAACTCCGAAGGCACCCTGATCACCACCTCCGTCGGATTCAACACCGGCGGCCCATCCGTCTGCCCCTCAGGTAACTCAATTACCACCGGTATCCGCTTCTCTACAAGATCATCAACAACCACTCGCACTCGCGACGGCTCGACCGACTTGATCGTCACGCCCAGCCCGCGCAGCGCAGGATGTGTCCGCAGCACCGCCGCAAGATCAAGCTCGCGTGTCCCGCGTATCGACGTGAACTGATCCGACATGCCAGGGTTAAGCGTGATCCCGTCTCGCAAGATCAACTCCGCACGCGTGATCGCAGCCGCAGGCCCCTCGATCGCGACCGTCCGACGCCGCGACGTACCGCCGTCGGCAATCAGCTGCCCCGCATCGTCAATCACCTCAACTACCTGCATGACATCTGTTGGCGGACGAATCGTGATCGCCGTCGGTATGCTCAGCGTGCGCAGGCTCTCGGCTTCCGCAAAGACCCAGATAAGCACGGTCACGCAGATCACAATCGTCCAGGTTTTGATGTGTCGCCACATAAGTAAATTATCAAAGCATCAAATGGTCAAAGCATCAAATAAACCCAGAGTTCGCAGAGTACAACTTCATTATTCTCACAGCACAAGCGTTCCGCCTATGTCTATTCCTTCTACCTCTTCATTGTATGAAAGGCCCTTTGAATTAACCTACGCCCAATGCCTCTCTTTGCTTGATCTTTGTCTTGTGTACCCGTTCTCACCGAGAGAAGGCTTTAGCTTTGTTTCTCCCACGCATCATCCGTCTTTCTTGTGTGATCCGAACAGCACCAAGCCTCACCTCGCCGCTCGTTCCTTTCGCTCGTCATCGTTCCCAATCGGTTCATCACGCAGCTCATCAAGTGGCGGCGTCAAATCATCGTCAATCAAGCGAGACTCGTTTGCCAATCGTGAAATCGCCGCCTCACGATCCGCCCCTTGATCAATATCAACCAGCGCGTCACTCGACAGCACAGGCGATGCCGCCGCGATCCGCGCCGCGTTCTGTCGCGCCGACCGAATCGACGACGTAAGCCGTCTTTCCAGTTCTTCTGTCAACGCATCAACCGTCAAAGGCTCGGTCAACTTGCCGCGCTCCGCGATCCGAATCGCTCCGGTTTCTTCGCTCACCACAACCACCAACGCGTCGCACTCTTTGCTCACGCCCACCGCTGCCCGATGCCGCGAACCCAGCCGCATACCAGGCATGTCCCCAGGCTCCGCCAAAGGCAACTGCACGCCCGCGCTGTGCACCCGCTTGCCCTTGATCACCACCGCAAGATCATGCAGCGCCGAGCCCGGATAAAAGATCGACTGCAACAGCTGCGCCGAAAGCTCCGCGTTCAACACCGTCCCACCCTCAACAACCCCTACCAAGCTGACCTCCCGCTCAATCACGATCAGCCCCCCATACTTCATCTTTGACAAATACTGCGCCGACTCGGCAATATCGCCCACGATCTCGGCGATGTCCTTGGGCGTCGAGCGAAAGAATGGAATCTCGCTCAGACGAACTAACGCCCGCCGTAGCTCGGGCTGAAAGATGATCACCAGCGAAATCGCCACCAGCGCAAGAAAGCGGTCATACAACAGGCTCAATCGCTGGAACGTGCCGCCTTGATCAAGCACACGCGAAAAAATCCCCAGCACCACGATCAAAACCAAAAGCCCCTTTAGTACCCCCGCAGCTCGTGTTCCCTCTACAAATCGCACGATCATGTGCACCACAATACCGATGAGCAAAAACTCCAATGCAACAACCCACGGCGAGTACGCCGGGAGCCGCTGAAGAAGCCCTTCGATCCGGTCAAATGAGAACACAACAAACCTTAGGTGCAAACTTCAACGCGCGTCAGGACACACCCAACAGCGCGAGGGGTATAGTCAAACGCATGGCGTACAAAGTTGTTGCGTACAAGTCAACGCCTAACCCCGACGCGCTCAAATGCGTCTTGGACCGCCTCATCACGCCCATCCAACTACCCATTGGTAAACTCCGTGCCTATCGCGCCCAACCCAATGCCCAACCCAACGCCCAACCCAACGCCAAACCCGACGCCAAACCTGAACTACAAGTCAACACCCAAGCCGACCCTCTCGCCGCCGCGCTCCTGGCAATCGAGGGCGTAACCAACGTCCTCATCCACGATACCTGGCTCACCGTTGGTAAATCCAAAGCCGCCTCCTGGGCCAAACTCAAGCCCCTCGTCGAGCAAGCGCTCGCACAGGCAGAATAAGCCATGCCTGCCAAAGCTCTCTCGCGCTCGAGCCTGCCCGCCAACAGGCCCATGAGCAAACGAGTAATTCCACTCGCCATCGTGCCGCCTCTTGCCGCGTGGTTCGCCAAGCACGCGAGGCCCTTGCCCTGGCGAATCTTCAACCCAACCACACGCAACCGCGATGGCTACCACTCCCTCGTCAGCGAGATCATGCTTCAGCAAACACAGGTCTCGCGCGTGATTCCCGCGTTTAACGCCTTCATCGCCTTGTTTCCAACAGTTACCGATCTGGCAAACGCACAAGAAGACGCCGTTCTCGCCGCGTGGAAAGGCCTCGGCTATTACCGCCGCGCCCGAATGCTTCACGCAGCAAGTAAAGCCATCGTCGCCTTGCACGCGCACAACCCATGTGTTTCGCCAAGCGATCAATCAGGGCCACAAGATCAATCAGCCACACATATCCCACGCGACGCAGCCGTGCTTCGCGAGCTGCCAGGCGTAGGCAGGTACACTGCTGGCGCCGTCGCCTCACTCGCCTTTGGACAATGCGAACCCATCGTCGATGCCAACGTCGCTCGCGTCTTGGTCCGACTCGCAGGCATCTCTCTCACCCATGGCTCACCCGAAACGCTTGATTGGGCCTGGAAAAACGCCGAACCTCTAGCCAAGTCCGCCCACACCCAAGGTCTCGTTCGCCAATTCAACGAAGGCCTGATGGAATTAGGCGCAACCCTCTGCACGCCAGGCGTACCGAAATGCGACGCCTGCCCAATTGCCAAATGGTGCGAAGCCAAAGTACTAGGCATCCAAGAGTCAATCCCGCTTCCCAAACCCTCAACCAAGAAAAAAGCCGCAAAGCACTTTGTCGTCATCATTCGTGATCACAAAGGCCGCGTCCTCATCGAGCAGCGTGGCGACAAGTCAACCTGGCCCGGGCTTTGGCAATTTACCACTCTTGAATTTCTCGAAGGCGATTCAGGAAATTTAAACTCTGCAAAGCCAACCAAGTTCGTGCGCACACTCGTG
>JBBRGG010000224.1:0-5521 GCA_038240875.1 Phycisphaerales bacterium
AGCGCCCTGGTGATGAGCCAGGGTGTTTTCGTTTTGGGCGCAACGAGGCCGTGGTCGAAGATTACTACTGCAACTGTCGCAGCATGAGGTGTTCAAACGCCGTCCGCAGGACCGACTGTGGCGGCATGAGGTGTTGAAACGCCGTCCGCAGGACCGAAGGTGGCCGCGTAGGGCTTCAAGCCGCCGTACCAAGTTCGCTACGCAAGAGGCTCACGCGTTTGATCGTGGCGTGGGCTGGCTCAACGCCACCGCGGCGTTGATAATCGCCAAGTGGCTGTACGCTTGCGCGATGTTGCCTAGGGCGATCTTGTGCCTGGGGCAGTATTGCTCGGCAGCTATCCCGGTTGGGCCCATCAAACACACCAGCGCATCAAGCAATTCTCGAGCTTCGTCGGTGCGGCCTATCAGGTGCATAGCCTCGGCGAGCCAACCAGCGCAGATAAGCATCCCGCCCTCGCGCCCTGGCAGCCCGTCATCCTCTTGGTAGCGGTACACCACTGGCCCACGACGCAAAGCACGACTGACTGTTTCCACAGTTCGAACAAAGCGTGGATCGTGCGCTGGAACGAGCCCAGACAGGCCAACCCATAAGGCCGCTGCGTCGATGCTCTTGGAGCCGTACGCGGCGGTGAACGCGCCCGCGTCTTCGCTGAAACCATGAGCGAGCACGTCGCTTTGAATCTCGTCGCGCAGCCGTTCCCACGCGGCCTCGCGCCGCCCCAGCACGAGGTCTTGCACATGAAGCGCCCGGTGGACAGTCAACCAGCACATCACCTTGGAGTGAACGTGATGCCGCCGGTCGGCGCGGATCTCCCAGATGCCGTGGTCGGGTTCGCGCCAGCGAGCCTCGACTGCCTGCACCATTGCGCGTACAAGTCGCCAGTGATCAGGTGAGATCGGTGCGCCGCGCTCTGCCAGGAGCGCGACAAGATCGACGATCGGGCCGAAGACGTCGAGTTGAACCTGATTCGCCGCGGCGTTACTGATGCGCACCGGACGGCTGCCGCCGTACCCAGCCAACTGACCAATCTCAGCCTCGGGAGGAAGGTAGCGACCTGTGACGGTATAAATAGGACGAAGGCGATCTGGAGTTTCGCAGGCATCCACAACGCCTAGCAGCCAGTCAAGAAGTTTCATGGCGTGCCCGGTATTGCCTAGCCGCACCAGCGCCGCAGCGGACAGAGCCGCATCACGTGGCCAGCAAAAGCGGTAGTCCCAGTTCCGCACGCCGCCAAGTTGTTCAGGAAGGCTGGTGGTCGCGGCGGCTGCAATTGCGCCGCTAGGCCCGTGGCAGAGCGCCTTGATTACCAGTGCGCTGCGTTTGACCGCGGCGGCGTGCAACACGGGAAGCGTCAGCGCGCCAGCCCACCCCGCCCAGAATCGGAGTGATTGACTGCGCCGTTCAAGTTCCGGGACAATGCTCTCGCGCAGATTGCTTGTGCCCGAGCGCAGTTCAAGAACAATGGGCGTGCCATTCAGCTTGACTGTTGCTTCGGCGGTGTGGTGGATACCGTCATCGCGGATGGTCCACACGACGCCCTCGCTGTACAGGACCAGCGGGTCGGGCGATCCCTCCACTTCAATCCCATGCATGTGAGGGCGAAGCTTGGTCGCGGCTCGGCCAAAGTCTAGACGCGGGGCAAAGCGGATCGTCACTGTGCAGCGGCCCTCGATCACACGCACCAAGTCGCTGCGCCCCGCACGCTGGAACGGGCGACCACCCGAAGAGTCTAAATAGTCGGTGACCGTCACGCCGTCCCATTCGGTCTTAAGGAGCAACGAATCACCTTCGTAGTGCTGGGCACGAGAGGTTTCTTGTCCGAGCGGCACGATCTCGAAGCATCCCGCGCTATCGCCTCCCAGAAGCGAAGCGAAGACTGAAGACGAGTCCAGTCGCGGGACGCACTGCCAAACCACGCGCCCGCACCGGTCCACGACCGCGAGCGTGCGCTGATCAGAGAGGATGGAAAGCGATTCGAGCGAGACCAAGCGGCGAGACACGAGCCATGCACGTCGCAACTCGAGCAATTGTTCGAGCAAGCTCGCCACGGCGGAAACATCGGCCACGCGATGCACCGCTTTGCTCTCCTCTTCGCCCACCTTTACGCCAAGATCGCCCGTACCGAGCACGGCAAAGGCGTCTTCGTCTGTAAGATCATCGCCAATGAAAATAACACCGGTTGCGCCGGAGGCGTAACGAGAGCGATTCAGAGCCGAGCCCTTGTCAACGGTGCTTATACAGAGTTCGACAACCATACTGCCGTGCCGAACGTAGACGCCAGGAATCTTCGCAGGACCTTCGAGCGCCGCGGAAACCGCCCGATTGGCATCAAGGCTTTCTGCTGCGCGAAAGTGCAACGCAACAGCAAGCGGCTTGCGCTCGACGAGCAAGCCGCGCCCACGCGACGCGATCTCGTCGAGCCGGATTCCAAGTAAGTTGAGAAGTTCGGCATCGGGGAGTTGGCTTTGCAGACTCTCATCCTCAGCCCCGTGGCTCCCGATAAGGCGCACTCCCGGCGGCACGCCACTTAGCCGCACCAAGTCGTCCCGGCCGCGCCCAGAGATAATTGCCGCGTGCGTGTGATCGAGTTTTGCCAGTGCCGCAAGTACCTCCATGCACGACCCATACGGCCCGGCAGAGGCCGGGTCTTCAACCAGCGGGGCGAGCGTGCCGTCGTAATCGCTTGCCACCAGCAGCACGGGGGTCTGTACGATCAGCCGTAGTTTGTCAGTAGTAAGATCGTTCATTTACGCAGCTCGTTTAAGAAGTCATTTGCCCAGTCAAAGACGTCGTGACGCTTGACCTGCGCCCGCAGTATGGACATCCGCATCCGGCGGTCTTTCTCGGGCATCTTGAGGGCCTGCACGATGGTGTTCTTGAGCGCGTCGATGTCGCGCGGATTGACCAGGAGCGCCCTTCGCAGTTCGCGCGCCGCGCCTGCAAATTCGCTCAGCACCAGCACGCCTTCATGGTCGTATCGCGAAGCGACATACTCCTTGGCGACCAGATTCATCCCGTCGCGCAGCGGCGTGACGAGCATTACGTCCGCAGCGAGGTAATAGGCCACGAGTTCCATGCGGTCGAGCGAACGGCGAAAGTAGTGGACCGCGACCTTGCCCGCCTCGCTGAACTGTCCGTTGATCCGCCCCACTGTCTCCTCGACCTCGCGGCGGATTTCCTGATACCCCGACGCTTCCTCCCGGCTTGGAACAGCTACCTGCAACAGCACCACATCCTCCGCCGACAACCGCCCCTCTTTCAAAAGTTCCTCGAAGGCGCGCAGCCGATCAGGAATGCCCTTGGTGTAGTCAAGCCGGTCCACGCCCAGCAACACGCGCCGCCCGTCAAGACGCTTGCGAATCTCTGCAGCGCGTCGTTGCGTCGCCGGGTCGGTGGCAATCCGCTGAAAGTCAGCCGTGTCAATCGAGATCGGGTTCGACCGCACGAGAATGGTCCGCCCCCGACTCACTAACTCGCGGTCAGTGCCTTCGGCTTGTTGATCGTGCCGGGCCGCCCTCGCAAAGTTCTTGGCGTTCCCTTCTGTCTGAAAGGAAACCAGGTCCGCGCCAAGTAAGCCGCGCAAAATTGCCGAGCGCCATGGGAGCCATGCGAACAGTTCTTCGGGCGGGAATGGAATATGCAGAAAGAAACCGATTCGCAGGTCCGGGCGCGTTTTGCGAACCAACGCAGGCACGAGTTGAAGTTGGTAATCGTGGATCCAGACGGTTGCGCCCTTTCGCGCGTGCCGTACGACCGATGCGGCGAACCGCTGATTCACCGCGAGATAATGTTTCCACCACTCTCGATTAAACTGTGGCGGCCGCATCGCGTCGTGATAGAGCGGCCAGAGTGTGGCGTTCGAGAAACCCTCGTAAAACCCGTCAATCTCGGCTCGATTAAGCGCAATTGGTGCAAGTGTCAGATTGTCCACTTCCTGGGATCGCTTGGCCCGCCCTGCTGCCCCGTCCCAGCCTACCCACACGCCCCCGTGCTCGGCCAAAACCGGCTCCATAGCGCTCACCAGCCCCCCAGGGCTTCGCTTCCACACGAACGACTTACCGACGACGACACGATGAGCCGGAAGGCGATTGGCCGCGATGATGAACTTGGCGCGTTGTTGCACTGTCAACTCCGATCAAATACGAGGTGAGACGATTAGCCCTGTCTGGCAACGCGCCGCGGAAGTTGCCCCGACCGGAAGAATTGCGTGTGTCTTGTTGAATGATGTGCGTCTCACAATTAGCTACGTCATGATGGCCTCGCGCCAGCAATGCTCCAGGGTCAGCGTGCCCAGAGTGCGGCGAGGCAAAGGCCACAACATAACCTTGCCGGTCCAAGGTCATGCGCTCTCAGTTTTTCGCCTCAGAAGGCGCGATGTGGCGTGTAGTGACCCGGTTGGCGGCGTTGGGCGTGCCCCGCTCAAAGTCGCTCACGTTGTTGATCGTCGTCTGTGCGATTGCAGTGCACGCCTCACGAGTGAAGAAGCCTTGGTGAGCGGTGATGAGCACGTTGGGGAAGGACATGACACGCATGAACACATCGTCCTGGATCACCTCGGCGGAGAGATCCTTAAAGAATAAGTCGCCCTCCTCCTCGTAGACATCCAGCCCTACTGAGCCGACACGGCAGGCCTTCAAGGCCGCGATGAGCGCCCGCGTATCGATGATCGCGCCGCGACTGGTGTTGATGAGCATAGCCTCTGGCTTCATCATCGCGAGCGCCGCAGCGTTGATCAGGTGCTTGGTCGCAGGGCTCAGCGGGCAGTGCAGCGTGATGATATCCGACTGCGCATATAAGTCCTTCAGCGCGACATACTCAACATTCATCGACACGCATAGAGGGTTCTTCACGAGGTCGAACGCCAGCACGCGGCAGCCAAAGCCAGTCAAAATCTTGCACACCACTTCGCCAATCTTTCCGGTGCCGACCACCCCCGCAGTTTTGCCGTGCATGTCAAAGCCCATGAGGCCATCGAGCGCGAAATTCTGTTCGCGAACGCGATTAAAAGCGCGGTGGAACTTGCGGTTGAGCGTGAGCATGAGGCCCACGGCGTGCTCGGCCACCGCATGGGGCGAGTACGCGGGCACGCGCAGCACTGTGAGCCCAAGTCGGTCCGCCTCGTCTATGTCCACATGGTTGAACCCCGCCGAGCGCAGAGCAATTACCTGCGTGCCGCCCGCGTGGAGCGCTTTGAGCACCGGCGCGGAGGCATCGTCGCCCACGAAGATCGAGACGGCGGGGCAACCGCTGGCAAGAGAACTCGTCGCCATCGTGAGAGGCGCCTGCAAATGTTGCAGTTCATGATTCGACTTGGCATTGCTCGCTTCGAGAAATGGTTTCTCATAGCACTTGCTGGAATAGACAGCGACTTTCATGCAGAATTCCCTTTACACTTTCATGCCAGCCATAAGTGTCTTTCGTGCCTAATTTTGCACTTTCGGCACTGCTAGAAATTTGAATTAGTTTGAACATACGTGTGCGAGACGGAAGCCTCAGCGATCATCCAAGAGGGGCAAGCCT
>JBBRGG010000225.1:0-5447 GCA_038240875.1 Phycisphaerales bacterium
GCAGCCAGAGCCTTTCGCTGCGCAATTGGTGTGCGGAGTTTGAGCTGCATCCAGTCGTCTTTGAATGCGGAAAGGCAGCTTGGCTCAGCGACCAAGACCGCAGCAACATCAGGATCGACGACGTATGGCATGAGCGCGTTGAGGGTCGCGTCAGCGGTTTCGATGGCTTCGGGAAGAAGGCCTAGCGAGATGTGCGGACGGGCGCAGCAGCCGACGTTGGCGAGGATGACTTCGTAGCCACAGGCTTCGTAAAGGCGCTTGGCGGCCATGCCGATGGAGGGCTCGTTGTACATGGAGAAGCAATCGCCAAAGAAGACGACTTTCTTTGTAGCGGTCTTGGGGTTTTGAGTAGAAGGGCTTGACTGGTTATTGACGCGGTTGTTGACGCGATCCAGCCATGCGCGATCAAGGCCACGAGCGAACTTGGGCAGCGATCGCTTTGGATGGATGCCTAAGAGTTGATTGACGATCGCGCGGGCGGGCGCGGTTGAGTTGACCCAGTTGGCGATGCGTGGCGTGCGTGAGCCGATGGCGTTGAGCGTGCGGATCATGGCAAAGAAGCGAGCCTTTAGGGGCGTGCCACTTTCTTTGTAGCGCTGCGCTGTGTACTCGGATTTGAGGCGTGAGATATCAACGTTGCTCGGGCATTCGGTTTTGCACGCTTTGCACGAGAGGCAGAGGTTGAGCGTTTCGATGGTGCCAGCATCGTTCCAGACCGAGGGCTTTGAAGCCGCACGTACTTGGAGGTTTGGTGGTTGGGAATCGGCGATAGCTTTGAGTTGGCCTGTGATTGCGAGGCGAAGGGCGTTGCCACGGCCACGAGTTGAATGGCGTTCGTCGAGGGTCGCCATGTACGAAGGGCACATGGTGCCGCCTTGCTTCTTTCGGCAGACGCCCGCGCCGTTGCACATTTCGACTGCGCCATCAAAGCCATGCTGATCGTGATAGTCGAAGTAAGTTTCGAGCCCGGCGGGGGCGGAGGTCGGGCGGCCTTTGTTGGGCTCAACGCGGAGAAGCTCGGTCATGGATTCGATTGCGCGAGGTTCGACGATGTTACCTGGATTGAGTAGGTTGTGCGGATCGAAGATAGATTTGATTTCGCGGAACGCGCCCAAAAGTTCGGTGCCAAAGAAGCGTTCGAGTAGTGGGCCACGGACGCGGCCGTCACCGTGTTCGCCGGACATGACGCCGCCGAGGCTGCGAGCTAGGTCAGCGGTTTGCACAGCAATGGTGCGCATCCGAACGCGGTCGTCGAGATCGTGGATGTCGATGAGTGGGCGAACGTGAAGGACGCCGACGCTGGCGTGGGCGTAGAAGGCGGCGAAGGTGCCTTGGGCCGCGACGATTTTTTTGAGTTCGCGGACAAAGGTGGGGAGGTTTTCAACAGGGATAGCGTTATCTTCGACGAAGGTGATGGGCTTGCGTGCGCCGGGGACGCCATGGAGGAGAGGTTCGCCAGCTTTGCGAAGTTTCCACGCATTGAGCATGGCGGCGGAGTCGGTGTGGAATTGTGCGGCAACGCCCGGAGTAATACGGGAAAGATGCTCGAAGTTGGCTTTGATTGTTTCGACGGAATCGGCAAAATACTCGACGTAGAGAACGGCTTTGAGGACGCCTTGGGTTGGCGCGGGCATGAGATCGACATAGCGCGAGTATTCGGCGTTGGCACGAGCGAGATCAACGACGGTGTCGTCGAGAAGTTCGATTGCGCTTGGCTTGGTCGCGAGGATTGGCGTGACAAGGTCGATGGCGGCTTCGAGGGAATCAAAGCCCAGGACCGCGAGGCCTTTGGCACGAGGGCGATCGTGAAGGTTGAGAGTCGCTCCCAAGGTTACGGCAAGGGTGCCTTCACTGCCACAAAGCAGGTGCGCGAGGTTCATGCGTGCGAGGGCATCTTCGTCGGCGAGGCTACGGACTTGCGCGAGGATCATGTCCAGCGCGTAGCCCGCGTTTCTACGGACAGTCTTGGGGAAGCGTTCGTCGATAGCGGCGGCGTTTTTACGGACGACATCGAGCACGCGAAGCGAGAGCGTGCGGACGCGTGGATCGCGCAGTGCGGCGCCTTGATCAAGCGTGACACGAGCGCCGTCGGCGAGGCAAACATCGAGGGCGAGAAGGCTTTCGCTGGTACGACCAAAGAGGATCGAGCGTGCGCCAGCGGCGTTGTTGCCGACGCATCCGCCAATGTTTGCGATGCGGCTGGTCGCGGGGTCGGGCGCGAAAAAGAGGTTTGATTCAGGGCCTTTACGGCGGGCGAGTTCGTCGTTGAGATCATCGACGGTGATGCCGGGCTCGACGCGGCAGGTTTTGATAGCAGAGTCAACTGCGAGGATTTGCCGGCAGTTGACGCTCAAGTCCAAAACGATTGCGCGGTTGGTGCACTGGCCAGCGAGGCTGGTGCCGCCGCCGCGTGGAAGAATGGGGAGCGTGTGCTTGGCGCAGAATCGAACGGCTTCGACGGCGTCGTCGACGTTGGCGGGGATGACCACGCCCAAGGGCTCAACTTGATAGAGCGAGGCATCGGTGGCGTAAAGCATGCGGTCGTGGTCGCCCAAGCGGACCTCGCCAGCAATTGCGTTGGTGAGGTCGCGGGCGATACGTGCACGATCGTCGGCGGACCAGACGGTTGCGGGCGGGGGCTGGTAGTGCGTGGGATCAAGAAGCGAGCGTGTAGTTGGGCTGGCCTGTGCGAGCGAGTTTGCGCCTGCGTCATATGGGTGCGTCGACTGACTTTGATTCAATACGGTGAGCGTGGGCATCGCTGCAAGTTTAGGGTGGATGTACCTTTGCGGCATTACAGATGTCTTCGACACAATACTGGATCGGTTTCGATGCTGAAACAGAGTTGGGCAAGAGATTGGCAAGAGTTTGGCCAGAAATTGGCCTGCAGAAGATTGTGTCACACGAGTGTCACGCCTGGCATGCGTAAAGGAACTTGCTCGGGCATTACTCGTCAGAAGCGACACAGGCACATAGCCCGGAGGTACGAGGGCTGGTATATTGAAGTGCCGGTGCAATCCTTGGCGAGTCTTTGAATCACCTTAGATTATACACACTGGTCAACTTTGATCACACAGGAGCCGAACATGTTGGCACGTCACAATAAGTCGAATCGGGTAGCCTTGAACGTTTTTCGGTGGAATCACGTGAGTGTTGTCGCCGCGGGTTTGCTCGCGGTTGCGGGGTTGGCGGCGACGCCTGTGAGCGTGTACGCGCAAGCAACGCCAGCGAAGGCTGCGGGCTCGAAGGAAGCTGGGAATGCACGCACGGAAGATCTCCCGATCACGCGGATCACGCTGTATCGCTCAGGTGTTGCGAGCGTGCAACGCCGTGGCATGGTGGATGGCGATGCCAAGGTGCAGCTTCGTTTCAACACCGATCAGATCAACGACATCTTGAAGTCAATGGTGGTGCTCGATCTATCGAAGGGTCAGGGCCAGATCGATAGCATCGGGTACGCGTCGCGCGAGCCATTGGCAAAGCGACTTGCTTCGTTTGGAATCGATCTTTCGGATCAGCCTTCAATGGGGACCATTCTCGCACGTCTTCGCGGCGCGAAGGTGAGCATTACGCTAGATGATGGTAAGGTTACCGGCTCGATTTTGGGTGGCGAGAATCGCATGGAAGCGCAAGGGGACGCGACACAGTTGGTGCCTGTGCCTTATCTTAATGTGCTGACCCAGACAGGCATTCGCTCGTTGAACCTCAACAAGACTCGCGCAATTGAATTGCTTGATCCAGATCTTGCGGCGGAACTGAACAAGGCGTTGTCGGCGCTCGCTGAACATCGTGCCGACCGCACCAAGATGGTCGATGTGAACTTGAGTGGTGCGGGCGCTCGCGAAGTGGTCATCGCGTATGTGCAAGAAGCCCCGGTGTGGAAGGCGAGTTATCGCCTTGTGCTGCCCGACGGACCAGTGCTTGCGCCCGGTGCGGCTCCCGCAAAGGCGGATATGAAGGCGAAAGAGTCGGCGGTGATGCAAGGTTGGGCGATTGTCGAGAACACGACTGACGAAGATTGGCAAAACGTTCGACTGTCGCTGGTTTCAGGTCGGCCTGTGTCGTTCACGATGGATTTGTATGAGCCGCTGTACATGCCTAGGCCTGAGGTTGCGGTGCCGACGATTCCAGGTGTGTTGTCTCGTGCGTATGACGGCGGGGAGAAGTACAAGGAACAAAGACTAACCGGCGCCCCAGCGGCTGATGGCTCAGGCGGAAGTGTGGGATCTGCGCGATTAGCAAGCCGACGCGCTAGTCGTGGCGAGGTGAGTGCGCCCGGTTCGCCAGCACCAGCATCGGTAGGTATTACTCCAGAAAATAGCTTGGGCTTGAGCATGAGCTTGCTTGACTATTCCGAAGGTTTCACTTCTGAAGACATGGCTACGTACGGCGCGCGTTCGCAGGCCGCCGCGAAATCAGCAGGCGAGGTCTTCCAGTATGAACTCGAGCGCCCGATCACAGTTGAGCGGCAGCGGTCGGCGATGTTGCCGATCTTGAATTCGCCTTTGGAAGCTCGCCGCGTGTCGATCTTTAGCGCGAGTGAAGGCGGGACCAACCCGATGCGTGGCATCGAGGTGATCAACACTTCCGAGAATCAGTTGATGCCTGGGCCGATCAGCGTCTTTGATGGCGGGTCGTATGCGGGCGACGCGCAGATCGGGCATGTGCCCGCGGGTGATACGCGGTTGCTTGCGTACGCGGTTGATCTTGACGTGACGACGATCCAGAATCAGGAACAGCGTGAGGCGTTCCAGACAGCCAAGATCGTCAAAGGCGTGTGCGAATTGACCTTTCAGTATGAGCTGACGAGCACGTTTGAGTTCTCGAATAAGGACAAGAACAAGTCACGGACGATCATCGTGGAGACGCCCAAGTATCCGGGGTATGAGCTTGTCGAGCCCAAGGTGGCGTCTGAAGTTACGCCGAATACGGAGCGGTTTGAGATTGGGATTGACGCGGCGTCGAAGGGAACGCAGAAGATTGTGCGGCGAATGGTGGCGTCGCGGAACTTCTCGATCACGCAGATGGACAGCGAGACGCTGGTCCAATACTCGCGGCAGGGCAAGGTTTCCAAGGCGGTGCTCGATGCGCTTTCGGAAGTACAGCGGCGTTCCAACGAGATTGTCGCGATGGAGCGCGTGATCGAAGAGAATCAGCGCAAGGTCACGGAGATCGATCAGGATCAGACGCGCATCCGCGCGAACATGGGCTCGATTGATCGTGCAAGCCAACTCTACAGCAAGTACATGGCCCAGCTTACATCGCAAGAGGATCAACTCGACAAGGTTCGCACGAATTCCGTGACCACACGCGAAGCGATCAACAAGGCACGCGAGGCCTTCGATGCGTATGTGAATGGGCTTAGTGTTGATTGACGCGGTACGCGCGATGGTGTGCGACGTTGAAGCGTGGCCGTTGAATATATGCGAGGTGTAGCTAGGTACACC
>JBBRGG010000226.1:0-5424 GCA_038240875.1 Phycisphaerales bacterium
ATCTGGCTTGCTGCACCCCAAATTATGCCAGTAACTTGGAGTAGCCTACCTAAAAAGCGAGCCGGAAAGGCTGGCTCGTAATTCTTGCATATAGAGTACGTGGGCACTTATAACTCGATAAGGTTCGCGCAGGCGTCGCAAATCAGATTACAAACCGCACGGCGCTTGAAATCTCCGAGAGATCCGAAATCAAATGGTGTAGGTAAATCGCGCTCACGCGCGAAGGATTGCTACTGCTCACCGAAGGTCATGCAGGTACAGCAATGTGTACCAAGATGTGTAATTATCGAGGCATGACAACGAGACTGTTGGTACTCTTTAGAAGGGCAAATTTCAATGTTAAACCTGAGATATCGATTACCTCGTTTTTTGGCCTGGGTTCTTTCTTCTGCAGTGTATCAAAATACCGTACGAGCATCAAATAACTCCTAACATGCAGAGTACTAAATGATTATCAAAAATTAAGCAGTAGATGTAAAGCACAGGCGGAACGCATGCGTCCGTAGAAGAAGTAGTCTTTCTGTGAGAGGCTTTAAGCATTGACCAGGTCTTAACCTACCCGTCTCGCGAAAGTCGGCGGCACTCGTGAGTTGTATTTCATCTACGTATACAGCCTGGATCCACCCATATCATCACTCATGATCACTTCCATCTCTGGCTCCAACTCTGGCTCCACCTCCGGCTCAAACCCAGAATCCAAATCTACTTCTTCCACTCGCTCATCCTCCAAGCTTCGCGACTCTACCGCTGAGGCTTTCGCGGGTCTGCGCGAACGCGGCGTTCTCCGCGACGGCATCACGGTCATGGTCGGCGGCTTTGGCCTTTGCGGCATCCCCGAGCACCTCATCCTCGCGCTGCGTGATTCGGGCGTCAAAAACCTCACCTGCATCTCAAATAACGCTGGCGTCGCGGACTTTGGCCTTGGGCTCTTGCTCCAGACTCGCCAGATAAGCAAAATGATCTCGTCGTACGTCGGCGAGAACGAGATCTTCGAGAAGCAATACCTGGGCGGCGAGCTCGAAGTCGAGTTCAACCCCCAAGGCACCCTCGCCGAACGAATCCGAGCGGGTGCCGCGGGAATACCAGCGTTTTACACCGCCACCGGCGCGGGCACCCTCGTTGCCAAAGATAAGGAAACCCGAGAGTTTTTCAGGCCCACCGTTGGTCGCTGTGGCGTAACGATTCCTGGCCGAGGGTACGCAGGTCGCGACCTTGCGACGGAGAAAACAGATACATCTGGCACACCGATCTCTCGCGTTGCACCCGCCGATTCACTGGTCAATGGCGTACCCGAATCGCGAGAGTACGTTCTCGAAACCGGCCTCTTTGCCGATCTCGCGCTCGTCAAAGCGTTCCAAGCCGATCCCTTCGGTAACCTGACCTATCGCATGACAGCACGCAATTTCAACCCCATGATGGCCCAAGCCGCAGGGTTTGTGATCGCCGAAGTCGACGAGATCGTCGCACTGGGCGCGCTCAACCCCGACTACATCCACACGCCTGGAAACTACGTTGATCGTGCCGTCAAGACCGTGTGCACGAAGCGGATCGAGCAGCGAACGATTCGCCCTGATCGATTAACCGATTGATTCTCTTTACTTCGCGACTGGTTGCATGCTCAGCGTTGGTTTACACGTTCCACTTTGGAGTACGCCATGAAATCGATCTTGGGCTTCGCTTTCCTGCTCTTAGGCATAGGTATCATCGTCTTTGGCATGTCGCTCGCGCTGCGCCCTGTGATCAACATGTACTCCGAAGCGCTCAACAACCCCATGGGTTCGGACCCCGCGGCGGACAGCGGCGGCGGCCAAAGCAGTGGGGGCGATGCACAAAGTCGTGGTGGAAGTAACGTGGGCGGCCTAAGCAACGTGAACACCACCGTGCCAAACCGCATGTTCCATGGCATAGCGATCGCGGCAGCTGGGCTTGTGCCTTTGATCGCGGGCACAGTATTGATCAAAATCGCTATCTTCCAGAAGATCCGTAACCGCATGCGAGCATCGTCCGCTCGAAGTGTTGGTGCTGGAGCGAAACTAAACCAATCTTCGCAGCCGACCACCGAGATGGCATATCGAGCCCCAGCGCCGAGCAATTCACCCGGAGCCGCCAAGGCCGCTGGCCCGCAACCAGTGCGATTGAACGCACCAAAGAGCCAGCAACCAAATCCGTTTGGCACGCGACCAAATCAATGATCGCCTCTTTTAAATTGGCAAGCCCTGGCGCGAATCAACGATGTTTCCTTCGCGTGATATCGCCGATATACTAGAGTCGTGACTTTCTACCAGCCCAATCTCACGACGACATGCACGCATCTATGTTGCGGATGATTGGCAAACATCCGCGTCCTTGCTCTTGCTTCGCCCGGCCAACCGCCGGGCGTGTTTGTTTAAGTTCACGCCGTTTTTGCTCAATCTCTCCCCCGACCCTGCTCTCCCCCGACCCTGCTCGCTCCGCACACGCCTCTTCTTTCTTCAGGATTAATCGATGCTCACCATCACCCTTCCCGACGGCAAGACCAAGTCCTTCGACAAGCCCGCCACCGGGCTCGAAGTCGCTCAATCTATCGGCAGCGGGCTCGCCAAAGCCGCCCTTGCCATCAAGGTCGATGGCGTCACCAAAGACCTCTCCTTCGTCATCGATCACGATGCCGCCGTCGCGATCATCACCACTCCAAAGCCCTCGCAAACTGCGTCGAAAGACGTTCTCGACCTCATCCGCCATTCCGCGGCTCACGTGATGGCCGAGGCGATTCAAGACGTCGTCGGCAAGGAAGTTCTTCTCGCTTACGGCCCCGCCACCGACACCGGCTTCTTCTACGACATGTTCGTCCCTGAAGGTAAGAAGATTTCCAGCGATCACTTCGACGCGATCAACGCACGCATCGCCGAGATCATTAAAGAAGATCGCGCGTTTAATCGTTATGAACAGTCCGCCAGCGAAGGCCTCGCAAGGCTGAAGTCAGATGGTAACAAATACAAAGTCGACAACGCCGAACGCGCGACGGGCGTTGCTTTATCGGTGTATCGCGGTGTAAAGTCCGCCTTTCAAGAAGTAGCAGGCGCGCAATCACAAGACGCCGCGAGCCTGCGGCTTTCCTTCTACGCCACCGGCGCGCCTGGCAAAAACTGGGAAGACCTCTGCCGCGGGCCGCATGTGCCTTCGACCGCGAGAATCGGCGCCGCTCGCGTGATGTCTCTCGCTTCCGCCTACTGGCATGGCGATGAAACTTCCGACCGCCTCATCCGCGTCTATGGCACCGCCTTTCCCTCCCAAGCCGAGCTCGACGAATTCCTCCGCCAAAAAGATGAAGCCGCCAAACGCGACCACCGCGTCATCGGCAAAGCTCTCCGCCTCTTCCACATCGACGAAGAAGTAGGCCAAGGTCTCATCCTCTGGACTCCCAAGGGCGCGGTCATTCGCAAAGAGCTTCAGAACTTCATCGGCCTCGAACTCCGCAAGCAAGGCTACACCGAAGTCTTCACCCCACACATCGGCCGCCTCGAACTCTACAAAACTTCCGGCCACTTTCCCTATTACAAAGACTCACAATTCGCGCCCATCGTCGAGCGCGCCGCCCTCGAAGAACTTAGCAAAACCGGCTGTTCCTGTGCCGACATGATGAACCGCGTCGAAGGCGTTTCCGCGCGTCTCGCCAACGGCATCAACGAACGCACCGGCAAACAAACCATCACTAAAGACCGCATCCTTCCCGATGATCAACTCCTCGAAGGCTTCATGCTCAAGCCCATGAACTGCCCGCACCATGCCAAGATTTTCGCCAGCGCGCCACACTCCTATCGCGACATGCCCATCCGCCTCGCCGAATTTGGCACCGTTTACCGCTGGGAACAATCCGGCGAGCTCAACGGCTTGACTCGCGTCCGCGGCTTTACCCAGGACGACGCTCACCTCTTCTGCACCGAAGACCAGATTCCCACCGAGATCCAAGGCTGTCTGAGCCTCGTCAAAATCATCTTCAACGTGCTAGGTATGAAGGACTATCGCGTTCGTGTCGGCCTGCGCGACCCCAACGCCGACAAGTACACCGGCACTAGAGAAAATTGGGACAAGGCCGAAGCCGCGTGCCTAGACGCCGCCAAATCTCTCGGCGTTCCCTTCAGCCAGGAACCAGGTGAAGCCGCTTTCTACGGCCCGAAAATCGACTTTGTCGTTAAGGACGTCATCGGCCGCGAATGGCAGCTCGGCACCGTCCAAGTTGATTACAACATGGCTATCCGCTTCGACCTTTCTTACATCGGGCCCGACAACAAAGCCCATCGCCCCGTCGTCATCCACCGCGCGCCCTTTGGCTCCATGGAGCGTTTCTGTGGCGTGCTCATCGAACACTTCGCTGGCGCGTTCCCCACGTGGCTCAGCCCAGAACAAGTTCGCGTGCTACCGATCTCTGAGAAGACCAACGATTACGCGCTAGGCGTGGTCGCCAAACTCATGGATGTTGGCGTACGCGCGACCATCGACTCTGGGCCAGATCGAATCCAAGGCAAGATCAAGATCGCCGCAGATGAAAAGATTCCCTACCTGCTCATCGTCGGCCCGCGCGACGCAGAAAATAACGCGGTCTCTGTGCGAGCGCGTGGCGTTGAGAAAGACCTTGGCGCGATGCCTTTGGACTCCTTTGTCGCCGCGATCAAGGCCGAGATCGACAACAAAAATGCAGAATTGACGGTTAAGCCAAGCTGATCTCCAGTTTCCTTCCCCAAGGCGTCATACTTCGACATCTGCCTACGTGTGTACCCTCGACCAATGCTACGTACCAGCGATCTTGAATATGACTTGCCCGAAAGCGCAATTGCCACCGCGCCCGCCGAACCGCGCGATAGCGCCAAGCTCATGGTCCTCTGGCGCCACGACCCCTCGCGCGTCGAGCACACCACCATCGCCGATCTCCCGCGATTTCTCAACCCCGGCGACCTTCTTGTTGTCAACTCCACCCGCGTGCTTCGCGCCCGCCTCATCGGCAATCGCATCGACAGCGGCGGCAAGGTCCAAGGCCTCTACCTCGGCAACGCCAACACTCATGGCGGCAAGCCCGAAATCACTACGCCAGCCCACGCTCAATCGGTACACCATCGCCGCTGGGTCGTCATGCTCCAAGGGCGGCATCTGCACCCAGGCGTTCGCGTTCTCTTGCATCCTTCCAACCCCGACGCCAACCCCGACGCCAACCCCGACGCCAACCCCGACGCCCACCCCGACGCCAACCCCGACGCCCACCCCGACGCCAACCCCGACGCCAACCCCGACGCCAACCCCGACCCCAACCCCGACGCCCACCCCCACCCCAACCCCGACCCCCACCCCCACCCCCACCCCGACCCCCACCCCCCCCCCCACCCCCACGCCGACCCCCCCGCCCACCCCCACCCCCACCCCCCCCCCCAAAAACACCGGCGGCGACGAACG
>JBBRGG010000227.1:0-5409 GCA_038240875.1 Phycisphaerales bacterium
AAGTTGAGACAACTTTGATTGCACAATCTAAACGCTTGCTGGTATGTATGTTTTTTCTTCCATCATCTTTATTCTCACAAATCTTTAACCATACAGGGCATATTTTTGTGATCATTTACCAGATCAAATGTTCTCGCTTTATCAGTAATTCCTCCTTTGTGCTGGCGGAGTCGATTCCATGATGCAGATTTGTTGCGCCGTCAGCGACTGTTTGGTGCCGATGTGCAAGCCGTGGCTCTAAAACTCCGATAAATTTAGGTAAGCACATAAAAAAAATAAAGCGTTGCTGTTGATGGTCGGGTCCGTTGCTGCTGGTTTGAGCGGCCAGACGAAGGGGGACATGCTTGGCTCTGCGTTTAATTTTGCTGTGATAGGTGGTTCGGGCGTGACGAATACCGGGACGACGATCATCAATGGCAATCTAGGAGTATCGCCCGGCAGCGCCATCACCGGCTTTCCGCCGGGTATCGTCAACGGCACGATCCACATGAACGATGCCATCGCACAGCAAGCTCGGATCGACGTCACCACAGCGTACAACACGCTCGCAGGACTGCCTCAGACGCAAAACCTGACAGGAATAGACCTTGGGGGATTGACGCTTACGCCCGGCGTTTACTTCTTCTCATCCTCGGCGTTTCTCACTGGAACACTCACGCTCGATGCACAAGGTAATCCCGATGCGCTCTTTGTCTTCCAGACTGGAAGCACACTTATCACTGCGAGCAACTCTTCCGTCGTCATGATCAACGGGGCCGATCCGTGTGATCTGTACTGGCAGGTAGGCAGTTCAGCAACGCTCGGCACCGACACATCATTCCAAGGCAACATTCTCGCGCTTACCAGCATCACGCTAAACACTCGCGCAACTCTTTTGGAAGGCCGAGCATTGGCACGCAATGGCGCGGTCACCTTAGACACCAACACTATCACTCGTTGCATCCCAACCCCCGGCGCGTGCTTTATCTTCGGCGTGGCCTTGGTTGGTTCTGCCATTCGTCGGCGTCGGTAAACCTCAGAATGTAGACCGACTATGTTGACTGGTCTTTCCACTCTCTCTTCCACACAATGAAAGTGTGAAGAGGCACCGCACAACGCGCAGGCATGGTACATAAACGAAGCCTTCTCTTGTAGAGAGCGGGCTTTCTTACCGTGCAACGGTTTGAGTGACGTTCTGCGTTACATCGCCGCTTTAGCAAGCCCACGCTCGATGCAGGCGAAGATGTGGGGCCAGTATTCGGGCTTCATGACGGGCATGGGCGGGAGCATGCGGAGGTGGTATGGGCCGTGGCCACAGGAGAGCAGTAGCGTCCCCTCTTCGAAAATGGTTTTGGTGGCTTTGGAGATCTTGTCTTTGTCGCCGCCAAAGGGTGTGAGCCGCATCATGCCACCGATGCCCGAAACGAGCGCAGCGCGTGTTGAACCGACGGCGGGCGCGATGGGGAACCACTCGGGATGCTTATCGACAAGTGCGGTAGCGTGTTCGCGGAAGAGTGCGTGGTGCTGGGCGAATGAGCCGGTTGGGCCATAAAAATCGCCATCGCGGAGGCGTTCGATGACCCGACGGCCGACACGGAAGGAGACGCCTTCGCCGGTAAATGTGCCACTGAGGATAGTGGTTTTGGGGTTGTACTCTTCGGTCCAGAGCGTGGCGCATGCCTGGGTCATTTTGCCGACGCAGAAGACGTCAACGTATTGGCCGAGGTTGAAGAGGTCGTAGGCGAACATTTGTTCAGAACGACCAAAGGATTGGATTTCATCGTCCCAAACGGCGATTTTGTTGGCTTTACAGAAATCGATGAGTGCGAGGAAAAAATCACGATCGCCGACGTTGAAGCCGCCCTCGCCTTGGATGAGCTCGAAGATGAAGCAGGCGTGGGCGCCGGGATAGCGCTGGACATATTGCTCCAGATGCCAAAGGCACATATCGATGTAGCGTTTTTTGCCGGCGATGCCGCCACCCATGCGCTCGACGGCTGCGGGGTCGTAAAAAGGCATGTAATCGACGGGGAGGGCGATGGGGAGGCCTTCGCGGCCGACGTGGTTGTCGCCGACACCCGCCATCACGATGGAGCGGCCCATGAAGCAATCTTTGAAGGCGAGGATGCGTGGGGAGGAAGAAGTTTTAGCGAGAAGTTGCTCGATCTTGGCATCGGGATTTTTCACGACGGCTTCGAGGTTGTTGATATGGCGTTTGTGGAGGCAGACTTTGAGCGCGTTTTCATTCGCCATCGCGCCGCCGGTGGCGATGTAGGCGTGGCGAAGCTTGGAGTTTTTCTTGGCTTCAGTGAGGAAGGTTTCGCCGAAGGCATACGCGTCGAAGGTGGAGGCAAGGTTGCCATGTTTGACGGTGGCGTCAAGAGAGCCTTCGATGGCTTGGGTAACCATATCGAGGTCGGCGTGGCCAAAGAAGTTGACGCCGATACCACAGATCATGTCCCACTTAACGCTGCCATCGGCGAGCTCGATAAGCGGGCCGTTGCCTGCGCCTGAGGAGATGATGGGGAATAAGAGTGGACGGCCACGAACTTCACTCGCGCGGGCGAGCAGGTCGTCGTACGCGACTTTGCGTGTTGAGTCGCCGGCGCGGGCGGCGGTGATGGTGCTGGAGCGAACGCGAACTTGCTCAACGAGCGTGTCGATTGCCACGCGCACCGCTGGGGTGGGCCAATTGGCGTGTACCACTTGCGAATCTAGTGCATCGCCTGTTGTTATCTGAGTGTCTAATGATGGCTGAGTGTGTGTCGGCGTTGTTGGTGCGGTGGTCATGTGCGTTCTCGATTGCCTCTCGATGTGGTTGCGTGTCAGCGCGACGCAATACCTCGAACCGTTCTATCGGCGTCCAAAGCATCAAAGGCGAGCAAACCGATGTGCCGCAGCGATAATATGGTAGTTTCTAAGTAATACCAAGGGCATCATGTCACTTCGGCATTGCGGGTGTTGGAACTTGTGCTGCTGCTGGCGCAGTAACAGGCACAGCATCTTTGGGTGTGATGTCGATTGCGATGGGCATGTGATCAGACGCAGCGCCAGCGGGCTCGGGGGTTTTGCGATAATCGGTGCCAGGCGCGCGGGTCGGCGTGCCCAAGACGAATGCCGAGCCCTCGACGACTTCGGGCGCAAGCTGTGGCGAGATGAAGATGAAGTCAATGACGCGGTTCGAGGCGTGTGTAATCCACGGTTTAGTAAAGGTATTACCTTCGGAGACGCGTGCGGCGAAGGCGTCGATGAGGCCGGCGCTGGTATAGCTCTTGATACTGTTGGCATCTGGAGCTGCGTTGAAGTCGCCTAGGATCGCGATGTTGCGAAGAGGTTGTTCTTTGATAAGTTCGTTGTAGAACTCGACGACCTTGCGAGCTTCGGCTTCGCGCTGCTGGTTGAAATCGCGACCAGACTTATGGTGCAAGACAATCAACGAAAGCACGTAGGGCGTTGCGGCTGTGTTCGCAGCAGCGGCAGCGGTGGTGGAAGTGGTGGTAGCGCCGAGAGTCTTGTCCGAGGGGATTTCGATTTCGACAAAGATTGGCGAGCGGGCGAACTTCATTTTCTCACCAGCGCGGGGATCCGGGCGGCCTCGCTCCATGGGGGGGCGAACGGCGTCAAGCTCGGTGCCGACCCAGTTTTTGACTGCTTTAATGGGAAAGCGGGAGAGAACAGACTGTTCGATGCCGCGGCCATCGCCCGCATCGAGTGAAGCTATATAATTGTAGCCCAGACCTTTGAGGTGTTGTTCACGAAACCACTCTAGTGCTTCTTTGGACTCGATTTCTTGAAGTGCGATGACGTCGGCGTTGAGCTCTTTGATCGCCTTCGCTGCGGCGCGGCGGGTTTCCAAAGGCTTGGTCATGGTCTTGTCGTCGATGTTGCCTGAGATCTGGGGATCATCGACGTCGTCGAATAGGTTCTCGATGTTGTAGGCCACAAGGCGGATGGTCCCTGGGGCTTTGGTAGGTGCGGTCTTTGTGCCGTAGTAGATGGAGTCGGTGCCGGGTGTTATGGCTGCTGGTACTGCGGGAGTAGGGGCTGCGAGAGTAGCTGCGGGCGTGGTTGCAGGCGTGAGAGCGGGCTTGGTTGCGGGTTGATATTGCAAGCCTGCGGCGACGCCTGCGAGAAGCACGATGATGGCGGATGCGGCGAGCGCGCGGTACATCCTTTTGGTGATGCGAGGAATGGCGTGGCTCTTGGTTTGGGAATAAGGCTTAGCCATGGTCGAACCTCCAAAGGTGTGGGAATGATGTGTGCTCGGGTGAAAGATGAGGGTAGGCAATTCGAGAGGGACATCGGATTTAGAATGCCTTTGAAGGAGTTTGGCAAAGGCGTAAAAAGACGAGAATAATTGGGCAATTGAGCAGGAGCGGTCATTACGAAATCTTGATGACGACAAAGGTAACGTCATCTTCGCTGCCTTCTCGGCCACGGAAAGCAACAAGGTCGCGCTGGACTGTGCTGGCGATCGTCGCCGAAGATTGGCGGCAAGTTTGCTTGATGATGTCTCGAAGTCGGTCTTTGCCAAAGAAGATGCCTTCTGGGTTGCGAGATTCCCAGATGCCATCAGTGCCGATGATGAGCACGTCGCCCGAGACAAGGCCCGATGCAGAGCACTCGGCGTACTCCGCATCTTCCATGATGCCAAGGGGGATGCCGGAGCCTTCGAGTTCAGTAAATTCGTTGCGAGCGGCGTGATAGACGATCGTGGGGTCGTGGCCTGCGCTCGCCCAGCGTACGCGGCCAGATGTCGGGTCGATGACGACCAGCGCAAGGGTCATAAACCGGTCGTGCCTCGCATCGGCAGCAAGGACTCTGTTGACGCGGCGAAGCAGGTCGGCGAGGTCGGCGTGCTCTGGCGCATGAGAACGCAATGCCGCGCGAGCGGTAGCCATAAGGAGCGCGGAAGCGATGCCATGACCCATCACGTCGCCGACGGCGATCATCGTGTGGGCGCTCGCGTCGTGGGATTGGGCAACGTCGATGAAGTCGAAATAGTCGCCACCGGTTTCATCGCAATAACGGGTTCTGCCCGCGATTTCAAGACCTGGAGTCGTGGGGTCGCACGCCGGGAGAAGGCTCTGCTGGACTTCTTGTGCGACAGCGAGCGCACGCTCGAGCTCCATCCGGTGCGCGAGGCCTTTGGCCATGGCATTGGTTTCGTCGGCGAGCATAGCAAACTCGCGCGTACCCGCGATTGTCACCCGTGATGAAAGGTCCCCCGCGCCGATGCGTGCGACGTGCTCGGCGAGAGTGCGTACGGGTGCCGCGAGCCTTCGTGCGAGGGTGACTGCGACAAGCAAACTTACGAGTGCCGCGATGACGGCGAGGATGATGGCGCGGCGTTCGCTCGCCTTGGCTTCGCTTAAAAATGCTGATTCAGGCAACACAGCGATAACGCGCCAATGGATGCCTGGCGCGGGA
>JBBRGG010000228.1:0-5313 GCA_038240875.1 Phycisphaerales bacterium
CCGACAACGCTCAATCCGTCTTTGAGCTTTCAACAATCGAAACTACACCCGGCATCGTCGAGGAAGTCAAACGTGACTTTGGATTCACCCCCGAATTTGAGAAGGGCAAGCAATTCCTCGAAGAAAATGATGGCGCGGGCAACACATTCAAGGCAACCGCCAAGCCCGTGCTCATCGGGACGGCTGTCGTCGGCGCGACCACCATGATCTTCTCGATCATCATCGTCCTCACCGGCGGCCTTCAGCCAGAACTGGTAACCAAGCTCTCACTCTTGCACGCTCCGTTCTTTCTTGGCCTTGTCACCGGCGGCGCGGTGATCTATTGGTTCACCGGCGCTTCGATGCAAGCCGTCACCACCGGTGCGTACCGCGCAGTAGAGTTCATCAAAGACAATATCAAGCTCGATGGCTCGACCAAGGCGAGCGCCGAAGACTCGCAGAAGGTCGTCACCATCTGCACGCTGTACGCGCAAAAGGGAATGTTCAACATCTTCCTGGGCATCTTCTTCGCAACCCTCTCCTTCGCGTTTGTTGAGCCCTTCTTCTTCGTTGGCTACCTGATTGCAATCGCGCTCTTTGGCCTCTATCAAGCAATGTTCATGGCTAACGCCGGCGGCGCATGGGACAATGCTAAAAAGGTCGTCGAGACTGATCCTGTGTTCAAGAATACCGGCCGTGGCAAGGGCTCAGAGCTTCACGCAGCCTGCGTCGTTGGCGATACCGTCGGCGATCCTTTCAAGGACACATCTTCGGTCGCGCTCAACCCGGTCATCAAGTTCACCACGCTCTTTGGGTTGCTCGCCGTCGAGTTGGCGATCCACGTCAAGGACCCGGGCTTTAAGCACACGCCTATCACCATCGCGCTGGCGATTGCCTTCTTCCTTGCTTCAGCGTACTTTGTGTGGCGTTCCTTCTACCGGATGCAGATTGATAGTGACCGCGCTTCGGACTAAGGCTGATTAATTCTGATTGAGTTACTTCAAGAGACCCTCTTGCACCACGCGAGAGGGTCTTTTCATTGGCGTGTGGATATCGAAAATCTGGGGCGCAGGTCCAACAGTGTCAATGCACGCATTCACGTATTTGACGCTGATTGAGCGATGCTCGCGTCGGAACCGGTTGCCAGCGCCGAGCCCCACCAACGCTCGGCCCATAGCGTGACGTTGGCCATGGGCCAGGCCAGCGTCCACGCCTTTGTTGGGTCCGATCCGACTAGGCCGAGTGCAGACTCAGAAAAGAAATCTCTGGCGACGCGGCTCGTTAGCAAGAGATCACGCATGTCGCCGACCCATGCCTGGAAAGGTAGCGGAAAGCTCGCCTTTGCACGCGTGCGGACGCCTTGAACCATCGCGGCGTGCGAGGCTTGCGAAGTATGCATGGCAGCCAAACTATCCGAGCCCTGGCCGCATTCCTTTCCATTCTCGCGTTGCATGATCGTGGCGAATGCTTCGCGCAGTGCGCGCTTGGTCGCGCCGACGCCTTGATGCCTTGCGTCAAACGTGCTCGCCGACGAAAGTCCATGCGCCCAGCGAGCAACGCCGATGTCGGCAAAGGGCGTGCGACCTTCGACGCCTGCACGCATGGTCGATTGATCGAGCCGAAGAAGCAAGCCATGGAGGTTGATCCGTTGCAAGAAGCGCAGGTTTGCGCGAGTGGCAGAATCAGCATCGTGCGTACGGTCTTTCCCGCCACCTTTCCGGCCACCATTCCCGCCACACCAAAGCTCCCACTCGCGTGCGTACGACTCGATGAGTTCCTGATCGTTGCCCGCACGCTCCCAGAGTCCTTCCCGGAGCACGCCCTCTTTCAGATCCAAAGGTAACCAAGACGCAATACCCGCAAGCCGAGCCGCACGTGAAGCACTATTCCGCGTCCACGCCGCCCCAGAGATCTCCTCTTGAACCAGCGTGCGAAGCGAAAGGTCGTACCCGCCAAGAATCTCGTCGGCACCTTCGCCGCTGAGCGTCACAACGTGCCCCGCCGCACGAATCGCCGAGGAAACACTATAAATCGCCGTCTCGTTGGGCGTGCTCATGGGAACGCCCGAACCCATTACAAGCTTTCGCCACGAGCTGATAAATGTCGCGCGATCGATAGGCACTTCAGTATGCTGCGTGCCAAGTTCATTCGCAACCGTGCTCGCCCAGGCAAAGTCATCAGCTTCGCAATTCGCGCTGTCAGCCGCACGAGCCCCAGAACAAAAAGTCTTGAGCACATGCGATGGATCGCGCCCGCTAACTCGCCCACCAGGCTGACCAAAATCCATTCCACCGTCGTTACCAGTTCCAAGGCTTCTCTGCGCCAGTGCCACGATCGCGGCACTGTCAATGCCTCCCGAAAGCAACGCGCACAACGAAACGTCGCTTCGCATGTGAACCGAAACACTCTCATCCAGCACGGCTGCACACGCCGACGGATCACTCACATGGCCGCCACTGCCCGCGTGATCCGCACCCGGGCGAAACCAACCATGCCAACCTGTGCGCTCTTCAAGTGTCGTAGTTGCAAGATCAAACTCGATCCACGCGCCCGGCTCGATTGTCTGCACGCCTTCGAGCATCGTCCGCGTGCCCAGCGTGGTCCGAATCGTAGTGAGATAGGAACTCACCGTGACCATGTCAGGCAGCGGCGAATACCCAAATCGCTTGGCGACTTCGACCAAAGGCACAACTTCGCTCGCCGCGACAACGACCGCGCGCGGCTCGCCTTGAAAGTACGAAACACCACGCCACCAATACAAAGGCTTGACGCCCATCGGGTCTCGCGCGAGTATCGCGCGATTTCGCGTTGCATCTACATGCACGAACGCGAACATGCCACGAAGCGCATCGAGCCCATCGATGCCCCACGCGTCCAAAGCGGTTAGAAGGGTTTCTGTGTCGCAGCGCGTTTCGAACAAGCCGCCAGCGTTGATGAGCTGGGAGCGAACGTGCTGGTCGTTGTAGATCTCGCCGTTATACACAATTGCGCTGGCGTTCGTGCAAGGGTTCGTGCCAGGGTTCGAGGTGTTTGGGGCTTGGTTTGAGGATTTGGTTCCCGCCCGCCAATTTGCCCGCCAGCCTGCTCGCCAGCCCGCACGCCCATAGCCAACCATCGGCTGCGCACCTGCGGGCGAAGGATCTAGCACCGCAAGCCTTCGATGCGCGAGCACGACCCGGCCGTCGCACAATTCCGCATACCCAAAGCCATCAGGGCCGCGATGCGTCATCATATCGCGTGCACGCTCAACCGCTTCACGCGGCGCGTGATCGACAACCTTCGGCCCGCGATCGCCAAATGAAGAGCCCAATGGCATACCGGAGGGCTCAACAGATGAGACACCCGATCCGCCACCGCCAACAATGATTGCGAGTATGCCACACACGCCGAGATTGTCGGCGTTTCACGCCTGATGTCTGCACACTCGTGGCCTGAGCCCAGCGTGCTTGCAAGTCTGGCCCTACTTCTCACTCAAACCAGTACACACTCAAACCTGTTCACACCCAAACCTGAAGGATCATGTGGAACTCACGCCCCAGCTTTCCTTGAAACTCGCCGACGCACGACGTGCTGAACTTCACCTCATACTGCGGGTGCGCATCGAGCCATTCGTTCACTTGCTGATCAAGGAAACCTAGCGCGTCATCAGACAACTTGCAGTGGAAGGTCTTGCAATGAATTGCGCCAGTGTTGTTGGTGTTAGGCGTGCGCTTCCACGAATCTTCATGCCTGCGCAAGCCGCCAACCTTGGACTCAAACGCCTGGATCTTCATCGGCACAGGCTCAGGTGGCAACCCTGTCGTAGCCTTACCGCTCGCAATTCCGCTGCCAACACTACCCCCCACTCCAACGCCACCCCCACCTCCCCCGCCGCCAATAGCGTCGGGCGCAGTATCCATGCTTCGATTGATTGATCCGCCAAAGAACGATCCGACGGGAAAGGCTCGCATTTGCCACCTCCGTACTCGGCTTTAGGCGCGACTCGACAACATGCATACACGCGTGCTGCGGCACCTTGCCCCCAGCCTACCAGAAATTTCCCCAGTAGCCACAGGCCACTTCACCATAAGCCAAATCACCACCGACCTTGCACACACGCGTTTCCAACTCATCGTTCCACTCGTGCAGCAAACCGCCACCATTTGGGCCTGCCCGCGATAGGTATGCCTACATAGGCCAAGCACCTTGATCGATCAGCCTCAAACACAACCACTATCTCGATGCGAACTATCTCGCCTTGCTTTTGCTCGCCAACTTGCTCGCCAACTTGCTCGCCAACTTGCTCGCCAACTTGCTCGCCAACTTGCGCTTCGGCCTTCACTGCATACTGCGAATCCACCACCCCTCGAACTTCGTTGGCCCCTTTGGTCCACCCACCAGCCACCCGCTGAACACTTCCCCGCCCGCCGGAAACCTCGCCTTCGTACACAAGATAATGCCGACGGTGATCAGGCAAAAGTTCCGCCTCAAACCCATTCGCCGCAATCACAGGATCGTCCAGCCGAACTGCCACGCGAAACGTCAACAAGCTTCCCTCGGCCACACCAAGCCGCTCGGTCATCCAGTCAAAGTGCCAATCGCCCGAAGACGGCGTGTGCCGAAGCACGACACAACGCAGTTGCCCATTTTCAGGCGCGCGAACAACCGCAGGACTGTCCCCTCTATCGCGTGGGCAAGGATTGGAACTCGGCTCATTCATGCGATCCGGTCACAGTTTAGCAAAGATCCTTCGCAACTACTCATCAACCAAACACGCTCAATTGGACGCCCGGGCGGGTTTCACCCGATAGCATTGGACCGCACATACAACCTCGAATCATCCATCGTGGCGCCTTGCCCTCAACTGTCGCCACCAAACCCGTTTCTACGGATTGGAGCCTATGCCGATGCTCATGCACCTCATCACCCCTGCTCTTACTCACTCTCCCCCCAATCTCTCTCACCCCACTTCAAATGCCGCGCATTCACGAGCAACCCGCGCATCCGCTCGCGTCATCATCACCACCATCTTCCTCCTAGCCGGGCTTAGCGTCAACGCCACCGGCTGTGGCAACCAGCGCTCCCTTGGCGCGCTCGAACGCGATGGAGAATTTGGCCTGAAGCAGGAAAATTGGACCATGGCCAAGTCCAACTTCGGCGAGTTTGTCGAACGCAAACCCGAAGATCACAAAGCTCGCTACAAACTCGGCCTGGCTCTCATCAAACTTGGCGAATGCAAAGACGCCATGCGTCAACTCGCCCTCGCACTCGAAGTCCGCCCCCTCGATAACGATTACGCCGACGCATACGCCGAAGCACTCTTGTGTGCTGGCGAACGCGACGAACTCACCGCGA
>JBBRGG010000229.1:0-5268 GCA_038240875.1 Phycisphaerales bacterium
CCCCCTCCAGCGTACAGAACAGCACCAGTGGCGCGCTGCGCAATTGGTCCAGATGGTTCAGAGCTAGGCATAAAGAGTGCTGTCATGCCGCTGCGGTACGTGAGTCGTTGGTTGTGTCCGAATCAGCCCCAGCGTGCTCGCCAGTCACGTCTAGTTGAGCCGATTCCTGATGAACCACTTCGACAGCCACAGGCGCAGGCTTCACGTCTACGCCCGCGCCGAACGTGTCGGGCTTGGATCGCTGGGCTGCTCTCTTTGGTTCGGCCTTTTCTGATGAGTCAGGTTCAGATGAATCGGTCAAGCCTGCATTGTGGTGCGGGAGTGTTTCGCTGCCGTTGACCTCGACCAAAACCTCAGCGTGCTTGGCAACAAGCCTTGGCTTGCGCGAAGCGCGAGCCAGCGCGAGCCCCGTGGCTAACTCGCCTTTGCCGCCGCTGCCTACCGGGCCAAATGCGTTATTGGCGGGCACGGGCCTTTCGCCACGCACGCGATCGGTTAAGTCGGCGGGTGCTGTTTCAACATGCGTGCGGTCAATGGCGATCAATACGCCCAGCGAAACCGCTGTCAGGATCCAACCCGTACCACCCGACGACAACAAAGGCAGCGCGATTCCCTTGGTCGGAGCCATTCCTGTAACGACCATCAAGTTGATGATCGCCTGAATGCCTACGGTCGCGACAACGCCTAGCGCCCAAAGCTTCAAGAGTGGGTCGCGTTCGCGCCGTGCGATGCCAAGCCCGGTGAAGATCAAGATAATGAAGAGGCCGATCACCATCCCCGCCCCGGCGATGCCCAGTTCTTCGCAGATGATGCTAAAGAGAAAGTCGGTTTCCTGCTCAGGCAGATAGCCGAATTTTTGCAGGCTGTTTCCCAGCCCACGGCCAAACCCGCCACCATTAGCAATTGCCGTCAGCGATTGGATGATGTGGTAGCCGATGCCCTTTGGATCCTGATACGGATCAATGAAGGCGATGATTCGATTAATGCGGTAAGGGTTGGAAATGACCGCGCCCGCAACCGCGACCAGCCCAACAGGAACAAAGAGCAAAAAGTTCCAGAGCCTCGCGCCGCCTGCAAGTAGCATAAGGCTGGTAACCATCGCAATCAGCGCCGCAGTGCCAAGGTCTTCGATCACGAGAAACGCGCATAGCCCGGCGATACACACGAGCGCGGGGACGAGCCCACTAAAGAATCCGCGTAATCGTGTGCCCATGTTCGCCGCGTACCACGCAATCAGCGGTATCACTGCCCATTTGGCAATCTCGCTGGGCTGCATCGAGAGTGCATCGCCAAGCCCAGGCACGGGAATCTCGATCCATCGATGGCTGCCATTGATGGGTCGTTCGATGGCTGGCACATACACCGTCGCGCACACCGCGACTAAAAGCAGCATGCCGATGAACAAGACGCCACGGCCTTCGCCAACGTCCTTGGGTGTGCCTAGCACGCCAAAGCCATTGGTTGCCCAGCGGCGAATAGGCAGCATCGCGCCAATGAGAAGCCCGACCAGCGCGAGCACCATGTATGCTGTGGACCGACTGAGAATGATCGACTCGGGCGTGACGCCCGCGCGGATGGGTTCGCCCGCGTTCACGAGCCCAACCCGCATCATCGCCGAATTGACCATCACCACACCTAGTGCAAGGAGTGCGATGGCACAAGCCGCGATAACGTGTCCGGGGCGCATAGAGACAACCATATCGGCCGTTTGGGCTTAAGTGCTGGAACCTGTCGAGGCAGTCTTTCAAGTTGCGTGGTCAAAATGTGCGGTACTTGAGAAAGCATTCGCCGATTCATAAAGAAGCCGCGAATTTCACCCGCAACGTCCGCATCCACGGCAAGAACCGCACACTTCGCCCAATTTGACCAGAGAATCACGATAAAACCCTATTTTGTTGCGGAGTTTCGCCATGATATTGGTACAATCAACCATGCAGCATCACATGCAGCTAGGCGGAACCTCTCTGATTCCCTCACACACCAATGTGACTTCGCCATACACCCAGCCATTGAGCACTTCGAGCGGCAACTCAACACACGCCATGTCCCAAAACGCGAAATCACAACAGCAACCCAAAGCACACTGCGTCGTCTGGGCCGCGCCAGGCAAGGCGCCCGCCGCCGACTTGATGCAAGCCTTGGCTCGCCGAAGCGAGATTGAAATCGAGCAGTACGATTCGGGCTTTGAGGCGTTTGCGGCGTTGTGCGTTCGCGTTCGTGACGCAAAGGCTGCGGCATTAACTACTGGGAATCAAGCGCTTACGGGTTTGAGTTCACCAACCAGTTCAAGTTCGGGTGGCCACGCGGTGTTGCTTTTGGTCGAGCCAGTAGAGTTGCCGATGGTGCAGTGCTTTATGCATGCGGCATCGATCTTTGCAAATGGTTCTAGCACATGGTCTTATGATTCAACTAGGCAAAATCGCCTTTGCGTCGTCAGTCTTGCAGACAAGGCCGAGATTGCATCACTAGGTTCGTCGGCGCGCGTTTCACAAGGGAAATTGCTTTCTAAAAGCGCGCACACAGAGCCAAAGCTGATCGCCGCGGCGGCTACTGTGGTGCAAAAGAACGTCCCTAGCATCCATGTAAATCCTGCTGCACGAATGGTTTCGGATAGCTCATTGCCAGCAGCAGCCAACGGCGTGAGCGAGTCATTAACTCGCGGCGCGCGTGCCACAAGCCGCCAAGCTCTTGTGCAGCCAACACTTCGGTTGACTCCGGGGCATGAAGGCGTGCAAGAAGCCTCATTGGACCCGATGTTGAGCACGTTGCCACCAGGGCCGGACTCGCCTCATAACCCCAGTAGCCCACACCTTTTAACTGATGAAGAACTGGCAATGCTTCTCTCAACCGATGATGATATGCACATCGAACGGTAATGCCCTATTTGAGTAAATTACAGATTGTCGTGATTTACTTTACACAAGGTAGGCAATTAAAGAATTGAACTATTCGGGCGAAGATAGCGTACAAAGATCGGAAAAGTTGAGTTGCGCGGGCCAGTGCCAGGTATTGGTTCAGAGCAGTTTATGCGAGGTCTTCTGGAATATGAGCTACGCCCTTATGATGGTGGGTTGAGTTACCGATATAAAGAGACCGCCACTTTGTTTAAGGGGGAGTGACTTTGATGGTGTGTGCTACTGAAGGATTGAAGCCATGACGATTCGTCGTGCGGAGCACGGCCAACAACCTCGGCATAGTCCGGCTTCTGGTCCGGCTTCTGGTCCGGCTTCTGGTCCGGCTTCTCTGCATTCCTTCGGGAAGAAACTCGCCGAGGCAGGCAGTTTGCAAAGTGGTGAGGCAGCGAGCGACAGCGAAGCGGCACACCTGGCGAACAGTTCGGTTGTTGGTCGAGTTGGTCTGGTTCGTTCCGATTCAGCGGTTGGCTCGGGCAAACGCGGCGAGGATGCGTATGAAGAGGCACTTGGTGACACGCAGGTTCGTGTGATCTTGGTTGGCAGAACCGGGCTGGACGCCGCTTTGCGTTTGGATGCGGACCTTGAGTTGATTCGCGTGGGAACGTTGCTGGACGCCATCGGCGAGTTGGCAAATCCGATTGATGCGAAGACGCCTGCGCGTGCTGTGGTGGTGTTGTCGGCGGAAGCGCACGATGAATTGTTCGCCTACGCGAAGACGCGGGAAGTAACTAAGAGTATTGGTGCGATTGCGATGGGCATGGGTGGCCACTCTGAGTTGTTGCGTGCGCTTCGGCGTGTGGACCCCATGGTGCGGGTGGTGCTTGCGTACCGCGATGGCGATTCCCGGGCGGAAGAAGCAAAGAACAGCCTACTTGATGTGCCTGGCCAGATGCGTGGCGGATACGACGGCGTCGTTCGCGCGGATGATTCAGCGCCACGAGTTCGAGCGACGATTCGTGCGGTTGCGTTTGGGTCGGCATCGAGTGCCATGCAGGAAGGCGTGCCTGCAACGCTTGATGTGCCTGTGGTAGCCGCATCGTTGACGGTGCCAAGTTTGCCTGATGTGGTGCGCTTGCCTGTGGCGTCCAGCATGCCTGTGGTTGAGAAAGTGGTTTCCAACGAGGATGTTAAGCCTGCACCTGCGAGCGAAAATTTAGTGCATGCCGACGTGTCGCGTGAAGAAGTTGGAACTAGTAGGATGGGCAGTAGCGAGATGGCAAGCGCGCATTTTGCACCAACTGGATTGAGTGCATCGGCAGGACTAAGTGCCTCGGCTGGACTAAGCGCATCAGCTACGCCGCATTCAACAAGTGGAATGTATGGGCTTGAGGCTGTGCCACTGCCTGATCCGCCGGATGCGGCGTTGCCGCCTTTGGTGGTGCGAGATGGGTTTGCGCCGGTGGGTGATGCGGTGCTTGCGGACTTGATTGTTCGCGGTCGTGATCCAATTCCTGCTGCGTTGGCATTGATTCGTGAGCGTGCCGGGGACATGAGCGTTGAGCTGGTCGCGGTGCCAGTCGATGGCGTGCTTGCGAGCGAAACGGGTTCTGGTTTGGGTTCTGGGTTGGGTGGCGTTGTGCGCGTGGTGGTGGATGCGGAGCACGCGTTGGTCGCGCGTTCGACGAGCGATGCGGCATTGCAGGCGCATGCTCGGTGGCTGGCGACGTGGCTCGCGCTACGTGGGCAGCACGCGACGCTGCGGAACGCCGCATATACCGATGCTTTGACGGGTGCGTGGAATCGGCGGTATTGCGATCGGTTTTTAGCGAGAGTGCTTGAAGAGGCGCGCAAGGCACGCAGGCATGTGTCGGTGATGGTCTTTGATATAGACAACTTCAAGATGTACAACGATCGCTTTGGGCATGATGCTGGTGATGAGATTTTGCGCGAGACAGTTCGGCTGCTACGAAGCATGATCCGGCCTTCGGATCGCGTGTGCCGGGTTGGTGGCGATGAGTTCGCGGTGATTTTTTATGAGCCCAATGGCCCGCGCCAGGAAGGTTCGCGACATCCGGATTCGGTCTTTGCCATCGCGAGGCGCTTTCAGCAGCAGGTGATGCAGCACCGCTTTCCAAAGCTTGGTGCGCAGGCTCGTGGCTCGCTCACGATCTCGGGCGGGCTCGCGACGTACCCGTGGGATGGCGGCACGGCGGAAGAGCTGTTAAAGCGTGCCGACACTCTGGCAATTGAAAGTAAGCGGCAGGGCAAAGGCGCATTGACGTTCGGGCCGAGTGGGTTTGTGTCGAGGTGAGTGGGAAGAAGTGGCAAAGTGGCAAAGTGATTGAGTTAGGGAAGTAAATTTGAGTCGTACCGCGAGCCCTTTTGAAAGGGCTTGTTTCTTTTTTGTGAAGTG
>JBBRGG010000230.1:0-5196 GCA_038240875.1 Phycisphaerales bacterium
ATCGTCAGCCCATTGCTCGAAGAGCCATAGCCCACGCTCGCCGTATAAAACAAATCCGGCACCACATTCGCGACGGCACCGATGGGGTTGTCCGCGTTGATCCAATATGCCACGCGAATGACTTCGTTGAAATCACGATCCGGAATTGTCTGCGTCACATTTGCGCTGCCATTGCGAACAAATGGCCAATCGAGCCATCCTTTGGAATTGCGAGGATCAGTCCCCGTCTGTCCACTCGCGACGCCCGGCACATCGACCGTCTCCGGGCAATAAAAAGGATTTGACGCGGCTCGCTGCGACGATGCCATGTATCCATCGCGATTCAGAATCAGCCCCCAACCATCCAATGGCACATCCGGCCCGCCATTGGTCCCCGTCATGTTAAACGAAGGAATGACCAGCTCGCGATTGTCGCCGTTGTACAACACGAGCCCCTGCCCCACGCCACGCAGATTCGCAAGGCACACCGCGTTTCGCCCGCTCCGCCTTGCCACCGCGAGCGCGGGAAGCAAGATGCCAATCAAGAGCGCGATGATCGCGATCACCACCAACAGTTCAATGAGCGTAAACCCGCTATTTTGCCCACGTTTCCTATGCATATGCGGCTGCTCCAATGTGTCTCGTGTTATCTTGGCTTGGCCATCACGAAAATATACCAACCCAACTCACGCCAACCAATCCTGGGCCTTGAGCCGCTCGGGCACATAAACCTCGGTCACATACGAAATATCTTTGTTCAACATGGCTTCGACTTCCATCTTAAAGCCATTGTCCAGCATCTTCTGGATCTCTTTCTGCCACCCCCTGTGCTTCTCAAACCACGGATACGCGGCGATCTCGTTCGCACGTTTAATATCATTATCGCTCAGGTCGATCTTCACCGCATCAGACATGTCGCACTCTTCATAATCCTTCGCGCGAACGCCCAAAAACTTTGCCGCCGGTATCGCCAATCGCGACGATTCAAAGGCTAGCGAAATCGATCCCTGCTTGATGACCGAATAGATATAGTGCCCCCACGGATCGCAATCGAGCAAGCAAATAATCGGCAGCTTCAGTTCCTGGTTAAACCGCTGCAACAACCGGCGAACGCCGCGAGGTGGTTGCCCGCCGCCATGCGTGAGAATGCAGTTGTTGTTCTCCCAAAAGCGATCTTCGTTGAAGCGGTTCCAGACCGTACCCTTTTCAACGTGCAAGACAAACTTCGCTTCGCACTTGCCAAACTCGATGATGTCCGGCTCGACAATCGAAGGAATCGCATACCCGCCCGAGCCCATTCGTCGACAATCGATCGTGTCGCCCTTATCCACAACCGTGATGTTGCCCACCATCGACCCGCGATTGTCGGCGAAAATGTGCAACTCTTCACGCAGCGCACCAAGCGAAACTTCCAGATCTTCGAGGATCGGGTCTGACTCTTCCTGCTTGTCGAACGTGTTCTCTTTGGTCCCGGCGACCGTGTGCTTGGCCATATAAAACACGCCACGAAGGCTGGAGGTCTTGCCTTCATCGAGAAGTTTTTTGATGGTCGAAGCGTGCAGCATTGTCTGCATGAACTGCTTGGCTTGTCCAAGCGAAAAGAGATCGCGCTGGCTCGTCGCGTCCCCCATTTCCAAGATGCCACTCTTGGAATTCCACGTGGTGTTGGACTTGGTCCGCAGTGGGATCTCGATGGTCGGCTCTTTGCCTTTGAGTGAACGATCCGACACTTCGTCGGCCAGCGTCACCAGCTTTCTCAGCGTTCGCGTATCGCGCTCGCGCACTCGCGAGGTGAGTTTTTTGTCGCGCGCTGCATCACGAGGCAGAGTCTTCGCGGTCATCGCCGCTTCCGCCGCTGCCGACCGGGGTGCCGCAGCAGCATTGGCCCTCGCCCGCGAAGCCGCCGCTGAATTGGCGGCAGAGGAAAACTGAGCCACTGAAGACTGAGCCACTGAAGACTGAGCCACTGAAGACTGGGCTCCCGAAGACTGGGCCGCCGAAGACTGGGCCGCCGAAGACTTAGACGAATTGGTGGCTTTCTTGGCCATGAACCGTGGCACTCCATTGCCGATGAATCAGGAAGAATCAGGAAAGAATCAACCACCAGTGTACCCCGGCAGACCGACTCACTTCACGCAACGTGCCACACAGGCTTAAGCCCAGCGAATGTGACGAAGCGAGCCTCAACAGGGCGGCGGGCTGTAGCCACGGGTGAATTCGGCGCTTCGCCGACGCAACCCGTGGAACCCTAGACCCTGAAACTTCTTCGCCCCCTAGGGCGAAGAGTTGGCGTGGCGTGCCGATATGCAATTTATTACTGGAAGATGAAGGCAGCGGAGGAAGGGATAGTCCCTTCCTTTGGCATGAGCAGCCAACTACATCACTCAAAACACCAGCTCGCAGAATTCACAACCCGCTTGGTATCTTTATTTCAAGAAGTGGCGCTCCGAAAGAACGGCGTGGCTGTACGAAAGCACGCTTCGATCAAACCATTTTTCGTGTCCATAATCTCGGTTAACCTCGCGGCTGTTCGAGCGAGTGGGGCCGCGCGAGGTGTTTGTGGCCAGACAACTTTGCGGAGGGCAATGTCTTTCAGGCTCAAGGCATTGAACGTTCGTAGTTTCCTTCACGCCCCAGCTACTAACACCTAGCCCTTCGGGCTGAAGAATGCTTTTCACTCGGCCCTGTACAGTGTTTGCGTGTACCACGCCGCAAAGCCTGTCGTCGTGTGCACCTGATATCATTTCCTCTATGCCCATCAAGCCGCAACACGCTCGCTATTTCGCAAGGTAGAAGTTCTTGCTCAATATCCTGCCAATTGTGCCGGGCTTATTATTTTTGGGTGTAATGCTTACTAAAAGTACTATTAACATAATATATAATATGAGTATGCCATCGCGTTACACAATCATATTATACCTCGTAGCTACAATCCTCATGGCCGCTGGCGCATTCGCATTCTCAAGGCATCGAAAGCGTGTGCTTCGCGCGTACGAAGCAAAGGATTATTGCGTGTGCGTCGGCTGCGGCTACGACATCGCCAATCAGCCCGATGGCTCGCCTTGCCCGGAGTGTGGCTTACCGATCAACTTCCCAGAGTTCAAGCACCAATGGCGGAACATGCTCGATCCGAACTACATACGCGGTATACGCGGTAGCCGGACTGTAAAAAAGTAGTGCGCGGCGAATGCCCGTTCGATCTCTGGCTTGTTACCATCACCACGCCATGGGTTACAAGCCGCCATATCCTCGCTACCTCGCTCGACAGAAGCTCATCCTCATCGGGCTGCCGCTTGTGCCCATGCTGCTACTTTATTGTTATATGTTCGTCAAAATAATCTTCAGCATATACTTCAACATTCTCACGCCGTTGTTCTCCTCGTACGTGTTTTTTTCCGTGTTCATATGTGTAAGTATCGGTATAGTTATTATTTTCCTGCTCTATCGAAGGCAACTTCGCCGTGAGATGAACAAGCAAGAATTTTGTGTCTGCATCCGCTGCGGCTACTTCGTCGGCGATCGGCCCAACAACACGCCTTGCCCTGAGTGTGGCTTGCCGATCAACTTTCTCTACTTCAAAGAACGCTGGCAGAAGGTTCTCTATCCGAATGAATAGCTGCCTTCGCCATCATCCTGCAATCTTTGCTTTGCCCCTTTGCCCCTTTGCCTCTTTGCCTCTGTGCATCTGTGCCACTTCTTCTTCCTCCCCTCACCTCTTTATCCACAATCTATTTCCAGCTCTGACAAGTGCTTGTCAGTATGACGGAAACCAAACATTGACTATTGGTAAGGGCTCTGGTAGAGTATTTGCGTCGGGCTCGCGTCTCGCGTCGCCCCCGGCCGGTGTTCACCGATGGATCGGTCGAATGCCGTCTCACGCGAGGTTCGCCAGAGGGATCTCCGTTACGGCGGCGGTTCCGCGGCACATCGGCTTCTGTTCGTCGCGCTGTCGCGTGCCGAGCCTGGCCGGAAAGGTTCTAGTTATGGGCGTCGTCCCCAGCAGCATCGAGCACAAACCTACCAGCGCCAAAGTCAGCCTCAAGGTCGATGACAAGCAAAAGCAGCAGGCTCTCGACCGCACCCTCCAACAAATCGATAAGACCTTTGGTAAGGGCGCGATCATGCGCATGGATGAGGACGCATACCTCTCCGTCCCAGGCATCTCTACCGGCGCGATCTCTCTTGATCTCGCCCTCGGCGGCCGAGGCATCCCTCGTGGCCGAATCGTCGAGATCTTTGGTCCAGAATCTAGCGGTAAAACCACTCTCGCCCTCACCGTTGCGGCCCAAGCTCAAAAAGAAGGCGGCGTCGCCGCGTTCATCGATGCCGAACACGCCTTGGACCCTTCCTGGGCTCGCAAGATCGGCGTCAACATCGACAATCTTTTGGTCTCGCAGCCCGATACAGGCGAACAGGCTCTTGAGATCTGCGAGCTTTTAGTTCGCTCGAACGCAGTCGACATCATCGTGGTTGACTCGGTCGCCGCATTGATCCCTCGTGCGGAAATCGAAGGCGAAATGGGCGATGCCGCCATCGGCCTGCACGCTCGCTTGATGTCGCAAGCCATGCGCAAGCTTACCGGCGTGATTGCCCGGTCGAATTGCACCGTCGTCTTCATCAACCAGATCCGCGAGAAGATCGGCGTGATGTTCGGCAGCCCCGAAACCACCACCGGCGGCCGCGCCCTGAAGTTCTACGCCTCAGTCCGCATCGACGTCCGCCGTACTGGCGCGATCAAAGATGGCGATGTCGTCATCGGCAGCAGAACTCGCGCTCGCGTCGTCAAAAACAAGATCGCGCCACCCTTCCGCGAAGCCGAATTCGACATTATGTACACCGAAGGCATCTCTTCCTCGGGCGATCTTCTCGACATCGCCGTCGAATCCAAGGTCGTACAAAAATCAGGCGCGTGGTACTCCTATGGCGAGATCCGCATCGGCCAAGGCCGCGAAGCCTCCAAGAACTTTCTCAAGGACAACCCCGAACTCTTCCGCGAGATCCGCCTAGGCGTCCTCGCGACCAAGGCAATCAGCGTCGGTGCCGCCGACGGCAAGCCCGGCGCTGACGACGATGATGCACCCGAAGACGACGAATAAACTCGTCGAGCATTTCTTGATCACATCGTCTTGACCAACGAATATATAGATCTTTCAGGCTCCCTCGCACGTTGGAGAGGCCTGTTTCGTTTTTTGATATGTGTTGATTGGGTTGTGGGGG
>JBBRGG010000231.1:0-5167 GCA_038240875.1 Phycisphaerales bacterium
GGGTGGTGGTAGTGGTGGTGGGTTGGGATTGGCTTGCTTCGAACGAGAAGTCGCAGGAGTTGACACGAGCGGGGACGCATGTGCCAGGCAAGTGCCAAGCGAAGAGCGTAGATCGTTGTGTGGTTGAAACCGTGGTACCCTGTGTGCATGGACGCAGCCAAAAAGAAACAGGCCAAGAAGACAAAGGTCATAAAGACAGAGGTCAAGAAGAGAGGGACGGGTTTGGGGCACATGGCGACGCGTGCGCACGCGGGATCTGGGTCGCGGAGGAGTGCGCATCCGAACCTCGTGGTGTTTGATCATCCACTGATACAACATAAGTTAAGTTACTTGCGCGATAGTATGACGACGCACAGGCCGTTTCGTGCGTTGTTATATCAGATTGCGGGGTTGATGGTGTTTGAGGTGACGCGATCGCTGCCGACGCGGTCGCTGGATGTGCAGACGCCGATGGAAGTGACGCGGGGCGAGCGGTTGGATGGGCGGATCACGGTTGTGCCGGTGTTGCGATCGGGGCTTGGGATGGCCGAGGGGGTGTTGGAGATGATGCCCGAGGCGCGGGTGGGGCATTTGGGGCTGGCGCGAGATGAAGCAACGCTGCAGCCACGAGTGTATTTGAATCGATTGCCTAGGGATTTGGATGCGGGGCCGGTGTTGCTGGTGGACCCGATGCTGGCGACAGGTGGCTCGGCGAGTGAAGCGGTATCGATATTGAAGAAGGCGGGGGCGAGGGATGTGCGGATGATATGTTTGGTTGCGTCGCCTGAGGGTGTGCGGCGGATGGGGAGCGATCATCCAGATGTGACGGTGTATGCGGCGGCGCTAGATCGGGCGCTGAATGAACGCGGGTTTATTGTGCCTGGGCTTGGCGATGCGGGCGACCGAATGTATGGGACGGACTAAAGGCCAAGAGCTAAATGATTGAAGGGGTAGGGGGAGGTGAAGGTAAAGAAGCGCGAATCGGGAAGGCACACCATGATCGAAACGATCATGGTGGCACGAAGGCAAAGGCAAATTCAAAGATAAGTGGCGGGGAGAGCCGGACCACCCAAGGCAAAGGCAATCAAGATAGAAGGTGCCTAAGGCAAAGGCAAAGACGCGCCTTGATCGAAGCCAGTTCGAGTTGAGGTGATCATGGTGCTATGGACGTGCCGCCACCCCAAGCCTTGGCACCTTTCGGTGATGGCTGGGGTGACGGGCTCTCTCCCTCCAGGCGGAAACCTGAAAGCTGAAAATAGCTGATTGACTACATGGCGATTTTTTGGTGACTACGCCGCGTAGCGTGTGGGTAGTGGCGGGGGTGTGGCGGGGACTGAGAAGCTGGCGGGGGCTAGGCTGGCGGGGGCTAGGCCTTGAGATTCGGGGATGGCGACGGGGATATCGAGCATTCGAGCGACGGCGAGTCGCCAATTTGATACTGGTTCTTCGCCGAGGGCTTTGAGTGCGGAGGCTTTGTCGCGTTCGAGGACGAGGTGATCGAGGAGGCCGGTGTCTCGGATGGTTCTGGCAGAGGCGGCGTCCATGCCGAAGAGAACGAGCTCGCCGCCTTGGGTGCGGCAGCGTCGCGTGAGGCAGATCAGGGCGTTGATCCAGGCGCAGGAGAAGGACGTGACTTGCGAGAGGTCCATGGCAACGCGACCTTGTGCCAAGTCGCAGAGGTCGGAGAGAGGCCCTTCGAGAAGGTTTGCCTGTCGTTCACGGATGACTGGAAAGTTAAGGGAGACGACGGCCGCCTTGCCTACGTGGGAGACCGAAACGACGGACTGAGGTGGCGTGTGTTCCGCCCGTTGCAGTGCGAGCATAATGGGTTCCGCTACGAGAGAGAGGACGGGGGCGACGCGGTTCCACGCTGGAATCGCCATCGGATGCTGGACTTGGCGAGGTTGGCCTTGGGTGCCTTGGCGAAGAAGTATCCAAAATAAGATGGGTAGATGCCAACGAAGTGGGTGATGTGCGAGCGTGGTGCGGTGGACTGATGGGGTTGGAGTGGTTGGTGGGGCTGGAGGCTGTGTGGAGGGGAAGGTTTGGAGGAGTTGGCTGTATTGATGGTGAACGGTCGATAGAGTTCTCGGAACTTGTGTGGCGGCGAGGCGACAAAGAAGTAGAAGGACGCTGGGGTTGCATGGTGTTTGCGTGGGCGATGTGGTTGGCGCGAGCTGGTGTGAAGGCAATTGAAAGAGGAACGGCATGGGTGATGCGTTGATCGAATTGTCAGGATTGACTAAGCGGTTTGGGCCGGAGGGGCCTGGGGGCATCCTCGCGGTAGATCGCGTGAGCTTTGTGGTTGGGCCGGGCGAGGTGCTTGGTTTTTTGGGCCCAAATGGTGCGGGCAAGAGCACGACGATGAAGATGGTGACGGGGTATCTCGCGCCGACAAGCGGGAGCGCGAAGGTGTGCGGGGTTGATGTGGCGGCGGACCCGATTACCACGAAATCGCAGGTTGGGTATTTGCCTGAGGGCGCGCCGTTGTATTCGGATATGACGCCAGATGGTTTTTTGAGCTTTGTGGCGCGAGCACGAGGGATGTCGCGGCGCGATGCGAAGAAGGCTATTGAGGTTGCGGTGTCGGCGACAAACATCGGCGGGGTTTTGGGGCAGTCGATCGATACTTTGAGCAAGGGGTTTAAGAGGCGGGTGGGGCTTGCGCAGGCGATTGTGCACGGGCCACGGGTTTTAGTGTTGGATGAGCCGACTGATGGGCTTGATCCAAATCAGAAGCGCGAGGTGCGTGGGCTGATTGCCAATATGGCCAAGCAGGAGGGGAAGGCGGTCGTGCTGTCGACGCACATATTGGAAGAAGTGACGGCGGTGTGTACGCGAGTGATATTGATTGCGCGAGGGCGGATCGTGGTGGACTGCACGCCTGAGCAGTTGCTGTCGCGGTCGAAGTATCACAATGCGGTGACGCTGTCGCTGGTGCCACCGGCGGGGACGATGTTGTTTGAGGTGCTGGGGAAGGTGCCTGGGGTGCGTGTGGTGGAAGACATGGGACGCAAGACCACGGCGGATGGGGTTGAGGTGACGTGTACATTGATCGCGGAGCGAGGAATGGTGATTGCGCCAGCGATCAGCCATTTGATACGCGAGCGGTCGTGGCAGGTTTCGCTGATGCGATTGGAGATGGGGCGGCTGGATGATGTGTTCAGAGAGTTGACGGCGTGAGAAAGGCGTGAAGAAGGTATTCGGGAAAGGCAGAAGGCAACAGGTAGAAGGCAAACTGGTTTGTTGATACACGACACGAAGCAGCGAGCGGTAGCATGCAGGAGCGGTTATGAAAGGTTTATCGGCGGTCTATCAGCGAGAGCTCACGGGGTATTTCGCTACGCCTGTGGCGTATGTGTTCATCGTGATTTTTTTAGTGCTCGCGGGCGTGTTCACGTTCCAAATAGGTGGATTCTTTCAGCGGAACAATGCGGATTTGCAGCCATTTTTCAGCTTTCATCCGTGGCTGTACTTGTTCTTGGTGCCTGCGGTATCGATGCGGCTTTGGGCTGACGAACGCAGGACGGGGACCATTGAGTTGTTGATGACGCTGCCGATTTCGGGGCTGGGCGCGGTGCTTGGGAAGTATTTAGCAGCGTGGACGTTTGCGGGCGCTGCGCTTTTACTCACGTTTCCGGTGTGGATCACGGTGAACTATTTAGGCAGCCCGGACAACGGCGCAATTGTGGTTGGGTATATCGGGAGCATGTTGCTCGCGGGAGCGTATTTGGCGATTGGTTCGTGCGTGAGCGCGATGACGCGGAGCCAGGTGATCGCGTTTGTGGTATCGGTTGTTGTGTGCTTTGGTTTCTTGGTGGCGGGCCTGCCACCGGTTATGGATGCGTTTGCAGGGTGGGCGCCACGCGCGGTAGCGGAGACGATTGGCGGGTTTAGTTTCTTGACGCGATTTGACTCGATCACCAAAGGCGTGATTGACGCGCGCGATGTGATCTTCTTTGGATCGTTGACCAGCGTGTGCCTTGCGCTGAATGTGGTGCTGGTGGGAGCGAGAAGGTGAGGGTAGAAAGCAAAGGCAAGGCTTAAAAGAAGGGTATTTGGAATTCGGTATTCGGCAATCGGGAAAGATAAAGAGAAAAGACAAAGGCGTTTGGCATTCTGCACGAATCATTAACAAGGTTTCATTGGCACGCGTATTTATGCGAACCACACTTTCCATCGTCATCATGGCTGTATTGCTCGCGCTGCTTTTCTTTGGCGTGAACTTGTTGGCGTCGGCGCTTCCTGCGACGCGGTTGGACGCGACGCAAGGGAAGATGTATACGTTGACGCGCGCGAGCCTTGCTATTGCAAAGTCGCCTCAGGAGCCTATCACGCTGACGCTATTTTACTCAGAGCGGCTTGCACGAGGCCGGGGACAGATCGCGACGTTTGGCCAACGAATTCGCGAGATATTGGGGGAATATGAGCGTGCGAGCGGGGGCAAGATCAATCTTGAAGTGGTTGACCCCGAGCCTTTGAGTGATGCCGAGGATCGAGCGACGACGGCTGGAATGGATGGCGTGGTAGTCGGCGAAACTGGCGAGCGATTTTATCTTGGGCTTGTTGGAACTAATGCAGTTGATGGGCGCGAGGTGATCTCATTCTTTGATTTGGAGCGCGAGCGGTTTATTGAGTATGACATCAGCAAGATGATCGTGACGTTGGCGCAGACCAAACGCAGGAGCATCGCGCTGGTGACAAGTTTGCCCATGGATGGCACGTTGGAGCTTGATCCACAGACGGGCCAACCCAGGCAGACGCGCGGGTATCGCGTGCTTGATGAGCTTAAGGCCCAGTACGAGATCAAGAACATTGGCGAGCGGTTTACGGAAGTGCCTGCGGGCGTTGATGTGGTTTGGGTGGTGCATCCAAAGGCGTTGACTAATGAGGCGGAGAAGGCGCTCAACAGCTATCTCATGAATGGCGGGCACATGCTCGTGATGGTTGATCCGGTGTGCGAGACGGATCCGGCAACGGCTCGGCAGCAGGGGGCGGCGCCTGCGGATCGCGCGAGCGTGTTTCCGATGTTGGCAAAATGGGGCGTAGAGATTGTGCCAAAGGTGATCGCGGCGGATAGAACGTTTGCCACACGGATTGCGCTGGGTAAACCAGGTGATCCGCCTTTGTCGTATGTTGCGTGGCCGACGTTTCAGAGTGACGCGTTTAACAAGCAAGATGCGATCAC
>JBBRGG010000232.1:0-5083 GCA_038240875.1 Phycisphaerales bacterium
CAACCGATACGGTGAGAACGGTGAGTTTCAGTATGGCTCATCGCGAGGCTCCTTTGCTGCCAAGCACGGCGCAGCGGTGAGTGAGCTTAGCTTGACGGTGAGCGCGCAAGTCAAGCAACACTGCTCGTGATACACCGCGGCTCGTGATACACCGCGGCTCGTGATACAGCGCTGCTCGTGATACAGCGATACATGTAAATGGCAAGACAAAAAAATTACCCGGCCAATTCCTTCCGCGTTGATATCAAAGCGTGACGCAGGAGCCCACGCATATCGCAGCGCTCGCGCCACACTCACCTCAGCTCTCGCGCCAAACTATTCGCAGTTCTGCAATTCACTTGGCGCGCGCAACCATCCACATGTTGTCGCTAGTTGGAAAGTGGTCGCGTATGCCAAAGCGAGCCACTCCAAAGCCCGCCGCTGCGATCGTTGCACGAAGCGTGCGAGGCGTGAAATATGTCACGTGATCAGGGAAGCGATAGCCGCACCATTTTGCCCCGGTCACTCGACGATTCCAAGAGTTCAGGTTTGGCACTTTGATAATGATGCTGCCGTTTGGTTTGAGGCAGCGGCGGAGGAGACGTAACGATTCCAAAGGCCTGGGCTCGTGCTCAAGGTACGCCATCATAATCGCGGCATCCACCGAGCCCGGCGCAAGCTTCTGAAGTTCGTCGATTGCAGAGCCAAGCATCACGCGGCCACCTCGTGCTCTGTATGCGATATCGGCAACTCGAACCCCGTCGGGATCAAGATCGATGCCGATGGGTGTGATTGTGCTGGGCAACCTGGCCATGTGATGCCCGTTGCCGCAGCCGATGTCAAGGACCACGCCGCCGCCCGGAAGTTCATGATTGATCAATGCGAGAAGCTTGTGAGGACGTAACGCGACCTGGATCGGGCGCAATCTATCCTTCAACGCAGTAACAACGGGCCTTCTTTCGCGGCGTTTGGCGCGTTCGCTTTCATACGAAGCGGTCCAACGTTGTTCGCCACTTAGCTCCGCGATCGATGCGGGGTTATCCAAGTACACAAGCTGGCACGTGTTGCAGCGTAGCAGCGTCCAGCGATCATGCTTCATTGTCGGGGTGGCTTGCGACGCAGGAGCATCGCATAGTGGACACGGGGTTGTCGCAATTGTGCAAGTGGCTTGGTCGGTCGCAGGCTCTGCTCTTTGATTAGCGTTTTGATTAGCCGTTTGGTATGGCATCGATTGTTGCGTCATGCAACTCCTTTCGCCTTGCATTCGCGTGTCCTGAAAGAATTGCGCTCCCACTTAAACTCCACCATCAAACTCCACCATCAAACTGTAGTAACCCGTATCAAGCCAGTTCTCAAGCCTCGACTCACTTTCGCTACCCTTTGTTCCCACATTGCAACGAATGTGGCCACACTTGCATGCTCAAAAGTACGACCTTATTCTCGAACCCGGGCCGCTGGTAATTGCTGAGGCACCTCAACCTGATCGGCGAGTACAACTCCCAAATATGCTGTTTCTTCCGCAAATAATCCAAGCTCTACTGCGAAGTTTAGATGCCGACAACGTACGCTGGTTGACTCGGGAGCACCAAACCTTCCGGTATTGGTAACGTCGAAATCAAATTACTGCAACGTTCCAACGCGATTCGCATCTAACCATTTGTTCATCACCCTTGGTTCATTTAAAAGTTTACTTGAGCTCGATCCGTAACGTGAGCAACATCCCTGTCGACCACTATTCGCCCACTAGTCGCGCCCGCCACAAACAGCGAAGGCTTCCTCAACCCAACCACCACGCCAACCACCACGCCAACCACCACGCCAGAAAAGATCACCCACAACATGCCGAACCAAACCAATCTAGCCAATCCATCTTCGCCGCCTGCGGTCTTTCTTTCGCCGCTTCATCTCAAGCCCGGCACCGAATGGCCAAGCGTTATCGCTCGACTTATCAAGGCCGCACCCGAAGCCTTCTCCGCCGATCAAGGCTTGCTCAACTGCGTTGCTGGCGTGTGGGGTGGTTCATACGTTTCGCGCGGTTCATCGCACACGCTCCGCAGCCCAATTGACGGCTCGATCTTGGGTTCGCTCCCCATGCTCGATGCGACACAAGCTGGCCGAGCCGTCGAAGCCGCCGCCGACGAAGCCGCAGCTTGGCGTGCAACGCCACTTCCAAAGCGCATCGAAGCTATCCAGGCAACCCTCGCCGACATGCGCTCGCACCGCGAAGGGCTCATCCTCTCAATCTCTTGGGAAATCGGTAAGCCCTACGCACTTGCCGCCGCCGACGTTGACCGCTGCATCGAAGGCGTCGCGTGGTACTGCGAACACATCGGCCCGATGCTCGATAGCCGCACGCCCATCGGCCTGGTTTCCAACATCGCCTCGTGGAACTATCCTCTCTCCGTCCTAGTCCACGCCGCCTTCGTCCAAGCACTCGCGGGCAACAGCGTTATCGCAAAGACTCCAACCGATGGCGGCGGTTATTCCATCGGCGTCTGCGTCGCCCTCGCACGTCGCCATGGCGTTCCCATCTCGCTGGTCAGCGGCCCAGGCGGCCCACTCTCCCAAGCCCTCGTCCGCCACGCACGCATCGATTGCCTCAGCTTCGTCGGTGGCCGCGCCACAGGCCGCGATATTGAGCTCAACCTCATTGACACATCCAAACGCTTCATGCTCGAAATGGAAGGCGTCAACGCCTGGGGCGTGTGGGACTTTTCCCAGTGGAACCTCCTCGCCCCCATTCTCAAAAAAGGCTTCGAATACGGTAAGCAACGCTGCACCGCCTACCCGCGATACGTCGTACAACGCGCCCTTTTGCCCCAGTTCCTCGAAGTGTATTTCAGCGTCGTCAAGTCCATCTGCTTTGGCCACCCGCTTGCCGTCGCCAACGACGCCGATCCGCTTCCAACACTCGAATTCGGCCCTCTCATCAATGCGAAAAAAGTTCGAGAACTCGAAGCATTGTGGGACGACGCCGTCGCACGCGGCGCGATGCCGATCTATTGCGCCAACATGGCTTCAGGCGCATTTATCCAAGGCCAGGACACCTCCGCATACTTCGCGCCCCGCACCCTCCTTGACCTCCCACGCACATCAAAGCTCTACCACGGCGAACCCTTTGGCCCTCTTGATTCCATCATCGTCGTCGACACCCTCGAACACCTCGTCGCCGAGATGAACGTCAGCAACGGTAATCTGGTTTCATCGATCGCTACCGATGACCCTGCACTGGCTGCCCAACTCAAAGGCGAATTGCGAGCCTTTAAAGTCGGGCATAACGCTGTACGATCCCGCGGCGATCGCCAAGAGCCCTTCGGCGGTCTTGGCCAATCGTGGAAGGGTTGCTTCGTCGGTGGGACACACCTGGTTCACGCCGTGACTGAAGGCCCAGACGATGATGATCGCTTGCCTGGAAACTTCCGTGAGTACTTTATCGCGCCCGAAGACCTTGCCTGATCTCGCCCCACTTGATCTCGCCCCACTTGATCTCGCCCCACTTGATCTTGCCCCACGAGCGGGCCACAAGAGCTAGTCCCTTGAGCGAGCCTTGGCGAGTAGCCAGCTACTCCCGTTCAGCACCCGGCTTGATACGCAGTAAAGAACGCCGCAATGTCGTCGCCAGTTACGCCACCATCTTGGTTGACATCGCTGGAAGCCGCGCCACACTCGTACGCAGTGAAGAACGCCGCGATGTCATCGCCCGTGATGCCGCCATCGTTATTGAAATCGCCGATGCAGTCTACCCCAGCGCGTATCGCTCGCTCAGCTGCGGCCCGTATCAGGTTCGTCAGCCCCAGCACATTCTGTGCATTGGAGAGGTCCGTCGCGACAGCACCACTCATGCCGTCGTCGAGATCAACCCATGCACTAAACCCCCGCGCCCCCATCGCGAGCGCACCGGTGACGGCTCCTTGCGCGTTGCGTCGGTCGAGCCAGATGCCTATGCCGTAATCTGAGCTTCCTGAGAGCGGGCTACTCACAATCGGAGTCCCGACGCCGGATTGCCGCGTGAGTATCGCATCGACCGCAGCTTCGCTCAACACTCGCACATCCCCTGTTGGCGTCGCGTGCAACCCACGCCGACGGATCATTTCCATGAGTCGAACAAAGTCGAGCGCGGTGCTATTGCACCCGCCCGCGATCCGCGGATTTGTTGGGCTCGACAACACAAACGTTGTCTGCGTGAGCCCTAATGGACCGGTGATCCGCTGTTGGAAAAGCGTGTTCCAAGGCGTCTGCGCTGCCAGTTCTGCCGCTGCACCAGCAACATGCATCGATGTCCCACCATAGCTAAACGCCGTGCCAGGCGAGAAATTAAGTGCAAAGAGGCTAGTCGCAATCGTCTGCGCAGCTTGCTGCAACGTAAGGGTCGTGCTGCCCAGCAAGCTGCTAGCCCGGATGCCCGAAGTATGACAAAATGCCTGCCGGATGGTAATGGCGGCCTTCTCGCCTGTGAATTGCGGGAAGTATGTCGAGAGCCTTGTATCAAGAGAGAAAGGAAGCGAAGTCTGCCCAGGAAGCGGATACGCCAGCGACGCGATTACCGCACCCGACATCGTCTTGGTCGCCGAGTCGGCGTTGCTTACGCGGTCTAGTGACCAGTTCCCGAGTGATCGGCGATACACAATCTCCCCATCCTTCACAATGAGCAGTTCAAAGCCAGAAACCGGCGATGTGATGTTCTGACCAGTAAGCGCACCGGTCGCGATCGCATCAACTTCAGAAAAGTCATATGCCACTCCTGCATGCAGGCTTTGCGAAACTGTGCCTAGACCTATGCACGCCACAAGAATCCTTGCAGCTTGTGATCCAGCCGCAAGTGATCGAATTGACGCGAAACACCGAGCGTACGTCATATCAGGTGCTCCATTTCTACTCGGATCAACGCAAAAGATCAGTTTCTATTTCAATACACAGTTGAGACCAACGCAAATAAAAAGAGCCCGGCTCGTGCCAGGCCCTTCAAAAATTGATTGATATTAATACGCGAGCCAAAGTCGAGCCGCAATAGCGTATTGTCAAGCCGTGCTTACTTGGCAGCTTTCACGCTGATGCATCCCGCAACCGCCGAGATATCCCCGGCGATATCAGGTGTGAACTCCAT
>JBBRGG010000233.1:0-5079 GCA_038240875.1 Phycisphaerales bacterium
ATGAACACGTAGCGCGTGGCGCCCGCATGGATACTCGTACGACGATTCGCTTGGCTGCAGGTTTGTATGCTGCGTGCGTGACGTTTGTTTGCTTTGCTCAGGCTCCGAACACGGATTCGTCAGCACCAGTACCTGCTCCAGCATTTGCGCCTGAAGCTGCTACATCACAACGCGAAGTACCATCTACCAAGACCTCATTTAAGCCTCTAGCCACAACAACCGTTGGAATTGAAGCACGAGTGATGTACCGTACCAAAGGGCCAGCGCTGATGGCGGCGGAAGCTACACGCTTTGCGCCCGTGACCGTGCGGATCGCATCGCAAACCGAGGATAACGGCGCGACGCTCTATGACCTTCGCTTTATTGCGCAGAAGGAAGGGCGGTTTGATCTACGCGATGGGCTTACTCGCATCGATGGCGGATCGTTGTATGACGAAGCTTTGTTCGGTGGTGCTGCGGATGGTTATCCAGCCGCGCTCGTAGCTGTTACTGCGTTATTGCCTGAAGAACACGATGGCGACATGATCGCGATGCAAGAGCTCGCCGCATCGCCAATGGTTGGATATCGCGTTAGCATGATCGCGTTAAGTGCGGCGTGGCTGCTGGTGCCGATGGTGTGGGTGATTCGGCGGGTGATTGTTCGCAGAGGCGTGAAGCTCGCGCTTCCCCCACCGCCGCCGCCGACGTTGGCTGATTTGCTCGGGCCTTTGGTTGAAGACGCGCAATCGGGAAGGCTGGATGTAGAAGGCAGGGCAACGCTTGAGCGGCTGGTACTTGGGTATTGGCGAGAGAAGCTCGACATCGAGAGGCTATCGATGCGTGAGTCGTTGCATCGGATTAAGTCAGATGATGCTGCGGGTGCGTTGCTTCGTGCGGTTGAACGCTGGCTGCACGCGTCGCCAAGGGGTATTGATGGATCTGGTGTTGGATCTGGTGTTAGGTCTGGTGTTGGGTCTTCAACTGAAGCGTTGTTGCTGCTTGAGCCGTATCGCACGGTTGCAACCCCGCGTATTCAGCTCGCTCTACCGGAGCGCGCTCGCGTAACGACGGCAGCCAACGTAAGCACATCGAGAGCCGGCACGGGTGGTGCGACATGACATTTGCATATCCGTGGGTGCTATTATTTTTACTAGTACCTGCTGCGCTGGTGGGTTGGGAGTTGACGCGTCGAGGGCCACGGGTCGCGGTGCCGATGGACTTTGGCGTGTATCGCAAACGAATATGGCTATCGCGGCTGCTGGGGTTTGCGTCGATTTTGCCTCAGGTGCTATTTGCGTGCGTGATTGTCGTGCTTGCTGGGCCACAGAAATTAAGCCCGCCTAGTGATCGCCGCGTGCTGACGAATATCGAGATCGTGCTTGACGTTTCAGGAAGCATGTTGAGCACGATGGCCGACGGCACCCGCCGAAGCGACGCATCGCACAAAGCAATTCGTACGTTTACCCAAGCACGCAAGGGCGACGCCTTTGGCCTGACCATCTTTGGTGGCGAGGTAGTACGATGGGTGCCCCTGACCAAAGATCTCACGGCGATTGCCAACTCGGTCAACTTTCTTGATCCTGGGACGCTACCGCCTCATCTTGGCTCGACGCGGATCGGGCACGCGCTGCGGTTTACGAGTTCGACGTTGGCGCAGCAAGCCGAGGGAGATCGCTTGATCATCCTCATTACCGACGGTAACAGCAGCGACCTTGATGGCGGTCTGGCACGCGAGATTGGCCTTGAACTTGCTTCTAATAAAATTCGGCTGCACATTGTGCAAATCGGTGACGAATCGGCTCCACAACAGATGTACGAGCTTGCCGAGCCGACAGGCGGCTTGGTGTTTTCCTCGCGTGATCCAGTAGGTTTGCAGCGAGTCTTTGACGATATCAACAAGATGCAGCCTGTGCGGATTGAGCGGACGCAGCCCAGGCCCGTGGATCATTTCTGGCCGATGGTTGTGGCGTTGCTTGGGACGCTGGGCGTGTTCCAGCTGTTCCAGTTTGGCGTTCGGTACACGCCTTGGTGATGCTCGGGTAGAGAACGTGGAAATCATTGCTTGAAGTTGAAGCTGCAGTTAAACGTATCTTTGAAAGTAAAGCTGCTTTGTTTGGATAATAGTTTCGCATGACGTACGTGTGGATCAGCTTGGCGGTATTGGTGTTGGCGGGGCTTGCCGAGTGGCTGCATGCGCGTAAAGCCGCGCGGCTGGGTTCCCTTGCGCATGCTGGTGCGCGTGCGAGAGGCTGGACGAAGGTGGCGCCGGTGGCTCGCGTGTGTGCTGCGGCGTTTCTTTGCTGGGGCGGCTTGATGTTGTTGTCGGTCGATGGCGTGAGTCGTGCAGATCGTGAACGAGCGAAGAAGATCACGCATCATGTGCTTGTGTGTCTCGATGCGTCTCCGAGCATGTTGCTCGCGGACGCGGGGCCAACGGGCAGGCAACGCCGTGGCGAGCGGGCGGCGGAACTGGTCGAGTCGGTCTTCACGCGGCTGGATATGGAAACCACGCGTGTGAGCGTGATCGCGTTTTACACTACTGCTAAGCCGGTAGTGATTGACACCGACGACATGACGGTGGTGACCAACATTTTGCGCGATTTACCTTTGGTGCATGCGTTTAAAGCTGGGCCAACGAACATGTACGCGGGCGTGCGCGAGGCGGCAAAGATCGCAAAGGATTGGCCACTTCGCAGCACAACACTTATAATCGTGTCTGATGGCGACACTATTCCCGAGACTCTGCCTTCGACGATGCCGCCATCGATTGCAGATGTGCTGGTGTTGGGCGTGGGGCCTACTTCGAGGACGACGCCGATTGCGGGCCATGCATCAAGGCAGGACGCTGCGAGCTTACGAACGCTGGCTACGCGGTTGCGAGGCTCGTATCACGATGGCAACGCGAGGCATGTGCCGAGCATGATCCTTAATAATTTGAGAATACTCACGCAGGGAAAGTCAGGCGGGGCACATCGCCGATTGCTCGCGCTGATTGCTACAGGAATTGGCGGGTCGATCATCGCGTTGATGCCTTTGGCGCTTGCGTACTTGGGCCGTGCTCGAATCGAGGCCTTGCCTTGGGAGCGTGAAGTCGGCGGTGCTGAAAAAAGTACTTATAAAGAAGACATCGCCGACCGCGAAAGACCTCGCCGAAGCGTTACGTTCAAGGGTACCTCATCGCGTTCGCCAACAATACTTACTGCAACAAAACCCTCGGTTCGTGTGAATGCGAGCTAGCTAAATGTTGTGTGCCTTACACCCGTCCACGTTCGCTAATGCACCAAATGGAGACGACTATGACTACTAACCCAGGCTCGAATGGATCAACGAAGACGCAACATGCCTTGGACTCTCTTCGTGATGCGCGCGAAGCGGTCAAGCGTCCTAGCCGTGTTCTGCGTAGTGCGATGTGGATCGCTTGGGCGATAGTACCAGTTGGGCTTGTGGCGTTGCACTACGGCCCGGGCCGCACACTCTTGGCGCAAGACGTGGCGCGAGACCATGCAGCCGAAGCATCGGCGTTTGAAGAGCTTGGCCAATGGAAGCAGGCCGCCGCAGCGTGGGGAGCCGCGCGAGATTCGCTTCCTCTTGAGCAGCGCGACAACGCGAAACGGTATTCGCTGCGTCAGGGCAAGGCGATGATGTTCGCGGGTGACCTTATCGAAGGGACGCAACAACTCGAAGACATGCTCGCGAACGAGCTTGCCGGGCCAGAAACTGGTAAGGCAATTGATGAGGAACTTGCGACCACGTTGCGTGGCGAGATCTCTACTGCCGCGTATTTTACGGCGTGGCAAATGCGACTCGAAGGCGCGAGCGACGACGAATGGCTGCCCGAGACCGACAAGGCGCGCCAGCACTTGCGGTTTATCGCGGAGACCGCAGAACAAAAAGGCGAAACGTTGGAAGCAGGCGATTTGAAACTCAATCTCGAATCGGTGATCCGGCTTGAACAAATGAGCGATGACGAGTTGCGCGCGATGCCTCTGCCTAAGAACTGCCCCGAGTGCAATGGCGTGTCGCAGAAGAAACGCGATCAACGCGCGAGCAAGGGCAAGGGCAAAGGCAAAAAAGACGCACGCGAACAGATTAAGAATGATGGCGCAAGCGAAGCGATCAATCAGGGCAAGGGCTATTGATTCATATAGCCACGTAGCCAGCGAACTGTGTAGCGCAAGAGACGTAGTTACTGTGCGTGTGGAACGGGTGAGCATAATGGGCAGATCGGGCGAAATAAGCCATAACAATCAGGACCGTGAAATCACCATGAAGAGCATCAAGTCCAAGCGTGAGTCGATTGCAAACATAAGAAACCCGTTTTGGAAGCAGGCTTTGTTCGGCCAGCATGGACGCGATGCGTGCGTATTTGCTGCGCTGGCGGGCATAGCTGTGGCGTTGCCAGGCCATGTTCATGCGCAAAATCGTGCCGTCGCAACGATGATGCGGATGATGCAGACGAACGACATGCCGATGGGTATGGATGAAGAAGGCATGATGGAAGGCATGCACGTGTTGTCGGCGGATCCTGATGATCCGGCGTCGCAGATGAAGACCGATCTGGGGCGTGCGATCTTGCAGGCGGATTTCAGCCGAACTCCTGCGTCGGTGCTGCAAGCTCGCATGTCACTCGCGGCGAAAGCGCGCGATCGGCTTGTGAAGCTACCCGAAGTTCTCAAGCCTGAGAAGGAAGAACAGGCCATATTAGATTTATTTATATTAGATTTGGCCAAGTTGGATTCGGCCAAGTTAGATTCGGCCAAAGTAGATTCGACTCGTTCGGAGCCCGCGAATGTAGATGCTCCCAAGCTCGCGGCCGCTTCATCAACCAGCTTCACCAATACTCCCGGAACCGATATACAAGCAATTTTGGATGCTGCTTCCGACGCGGGCGATGGTTCACACTCTGATCAAAGCTCATTGGTAGATCAAGTAATCAATACCGATGCTACGGGCGAAGCTACAGATGCAGCCACTGGAGCGGCAAACAACGCGACCGATCCTGACGCTGGTGTAGGTAAATCTGGTTCGCATATAGTATTAGATACAGAAGTTGCATCCGGGGCAGATGCAAACGTGACACAGGGCGCGGCAGACGGCGCT
>JBBRGG010000234.1:0-5064 GCA_038240875.1 Phycisphaerales bacterium
TGGCTCTCGGCGTGCCAATCAAAGAGGCTCTTGCCCAAGTGCTTGAGGACCTTGGATTCAGGGATACTGCGGATCTCGTCTACGCCGGGCGGGACAGGTGCTAGCGCCACCGCGACCGGCTGCGGCACCACGATTCCAGCTGTGGGTGCTTGGTTCGGCCACATACTGAACTGGCTTGTATCGGTGTATGCAACGACGCCGATGGCGACCCCGCCGAGGATGAATAACGACACCGGAAATGTGAGCACAGCCATGGCGGCGCGAAGGGTCGTAACGCGATGGATGCGTGCGAGCATGAGTATCGCGGCAATCGCCCACCAGATAAAGCCGACGGGCCCGGTCACAATTGCCACACACGGAATCGCGGTCAGAAAGTTCGTCCCTGATGAGTAACAAATCGCAGCGGCGGTGCCATTGAATCCCGCCGTCACTGGCCCCATGCAGCGCAGGGTAATGTGCGTACACATCGACCAAACGAGTAGTATGACAAATGCAAAGATGACGGTGGAAACAAGCGACGACGCCAGGCCAACGAGCACGCCCGTGGTCGTGCCACCCAAGACGCCGAGCATCATGGGGATTACCTGAATAAGTCCCAGGATCGTAAATCCAAGGAATAAATACGTCGAAAGCACGCCAACACCAAAGGCCAATGCGGTCGCGAGGTTGGCCCCGCCGCTGCCATCGGGTGAGCGAACGGGAATGGTGCTGGCTAGGCGTGTGGGCGTGCCGATTGAGCGGATGATGGTGCCAAAGAGGCCACGAAAGAAGCCGACGCGACCCCGCTCGATCCAAGGCATGTGATCGGGCGTGACGACTTCGTCGGGGACGCCGTCGCGCGGCAGGATCAGCATCTCGTCTTGGTCGATGAGCCTTGCACACGACACGCAATTGAATCGCGAGGGAATGAGTTGGCCCCGGTCGCTTGTGCCGTAGTACGACTGGCGGCAGTGCTGGCACGCAAAGCGTACCGCGTTGATCGTAAAGTCATAATCGCTGGGCTTGAAGGGCAAGCCACACTCTGGACACGCACGCGACTTGGTGTCCCACAGCGGATAATCACAGCCCTTGCAGCGCATCGGCACCTTTCAAAAGGATCAACCCGGCTCGTGCGCATCGACCAACCATCCACTCACCAAAGTCCGTCCGCTCGCTCCAACACGTTCGACACGCTCAGGCATAAGCACGAACACACCGCAGTTACACGCAATAAATAGCGTATCAGCGAGCGCTCTCAGGCGTCGAACCCGGGTTGGCTGCGTTCGAAGCATCTGGCCAATACAAGATATCTTGACGAACTTTAACACGCTTAAACCATACAAGCGTGAAGATGGGCAACGCCATAGACCACAGTAATCCGAAAGCTACCGAACCGATCATCATCGGCACCATCATCCCCATCGCGACCCCCGCGCCAGGCCCGCCTTGGGTCGCCATTTGCTGTGTGGTGGTATTTACCTGTTCCATACCAATCACGACGGCGTATATAGAACTTCCAATGGCATAGAACGACTTGATCACGGCCCATCGCTTGGCCCACGTCACACCCGAAACTCGCTGTTGATAGATCTGGGCACCCGCATACGTCAACATGCAGGCGATGAGTACCCCAAACAAGGACAATGCTACTGTCAGCACGAGATTGTCCTCGGCTTGCTTGATGCTCGTCTGCATTGTCGGGTTATTGCCTATGTCGACGCCCTTCAAAAACGTCGGGACAACAACCGCCCATGCCGCCGAGCCAAGCAAGCTCAGAATCCCCATGATGCCAAAGACCAGATACACAATCCCGATGATGTTTGACCAATTTGAACCAGGCCTGTTCGTCATGATCGGCCCAGCAACTGTCGGCGGATGCTGCGAGGTCGAATACGCTGGCGCACCGTCACCAAATTGCATGCTATTGGAATCCTGCTCGCCGGAAGAGTCTGGGCCTGTGTTCGCGCTATCGCCGAGATGTTGTGCGTCGTTCATGGTTGGTCGTACTCACGAGAAGCAAGGCTTTGCATTGCCACTAGAGCATATCACAATTCTGGACAACCCGACAATGATCTGCGTTGCCTAACAGTTTGGCTTCTTCTGTCCCTTGCTTATTCTCGTCGTAATACGAGCCAGCACCAAAGCGTTTCGTACCGTATGCCCTTTGTAAAGCCGATCAGGTACGAGCCGTCCACCCAAAGGGTACGTACGCGTGCTCGAATGAGCCATCACTAAAGAGGTCGATCACGCCATACCCCTCGCGCGTAGAGCCGTTGGCACCCTTCCACCACGAGCCCGAGACCGCTCCGTCACAGATGTACGTCACGCCTTCCATCTCAACGCGATCAATCTGATGAATGTGCCCGGAGAGACAAAGCTTGACGTTGCCCGCGGCTGCGAACGTCTTATGCAGCGTGCCGCCGTCGAGGTGCATGAGCCCGCCACTCAACGTGCGCCTGGTCGCCTTGCCATCCCACGAACCTCGCAACGTGCACGCGGCGATGATTGGAATATGCGAAACAACAAGCACATGCTGCCTCGCGCTCTTCGCTAACTCGCTCTTGAGCCAATCCTGCTGCGGATCGTCCAAGTGCGCTATATATCCCTTGCCATCGGGGCGAACACTATCCAGCACGATCACGCGCCATCCGCTCGCACCCCCGCCCGCACCCCGGCCCACATCAACATCAAACGCGTGATACTCGCGTGGCAAGCCGAGGGTCTCAACCGCCCACTTCTTCCCCCACTGCGATTCATTGCCTTTGGTCTTGCTCTTAGACTTGTTCCATCCCCAGATGTCATGGTTGCCTAGGCAGTGCTCAACCCTGCACGGCGCATGGTCCTTGAAAGCCCTGGTGAACAAATCGAACTGCAATTTGGTGCGGTCAAAGTCAGCTGCGAACCCGTCCATGATGAGGTCGCCGCCAGTAACGATCAGGTCGGGCGACGCAGTCGCAACATGCTTCAAGCACGCCTGTACACCCTCGTTGGCCTCAAGCTCCGGCTGGATATGCGTGTCCGTCAAGTGCGCAAGCCGGGCAACGCGAGTCTTTCTCAATGCCAGAGTCGTCGCGATCGCTGGCGCTGCTGGCTCCGCACGCACGCGGCCACCCAACATCGCCCACGCGGCCAACCCCGCACCAAGCCCGAGCACACCGCGGCGCGATAGGCCCGCTGAATCTGCAACTCCTGAATCTCGCACATGTTCAACATCAGAATCAATAGATTGTGACGTGTTTAAGCGGTTCGTCATAAAGGCGGTCCTTGCATTGGCGGGTTTCTGAACAAGCTTTCCATATCGTACTTCATCAGTGCGTCTCCAGCAAGATAACCAAGTCAACGTCCAAAGTGGCCCAGTATGTGCGCACATATCGAAACTTCGCTAAGCCTCCATACACTGTTCGCACTTGATTTGGACCAGCTTGATCTGGGCCAGCTTGAATTTCGGCGTTCAGCTTCGCCTCCCCACGGCTCACCACGGAGTCTCTCTTGCGCACCCACTCCACACACATTCCTTCGACCTCATCATCTCGTACGAACGCAACCGCGATCGCACGCCTACTCGCGTCCGCCGCCTTAGCTAGCTGCTTGGCCCTTGCAAGCCCGCTCTGTGCCGCTCCCATTCCTGAAGCCCCAACCCCAGGCGAAAAAGGCCCGATCCCCTCGGCTCCTTCGATGCCGCCGCCCAAGCCCGAAGCGCCTAAGCCCGAAGCAACTAAGCCCGACCCCGCCAATTCGCCTTCCGACTCAACAGCCGCCATTCCCACTAGTGTTCCCTCAACGGTGCCCGTACCCGCCGCACCAACAACTTTCGCGCCCGTGCCCGTCCCCTCACCACCCGCCGACATCGCTGTCCAAGGCACGGACTATTCCACCTTCCACCCCGCAGAACTCTTGCGCAAAGACGCCGCAGGCCTTCTCCAAAAACGCGAATGTATCGCCTCCCGCCTTTTCGTACTCTCCAGTGCCTGGGTACCCGTTGTTGACCCTCGCGTGATTTATGTCAACGACGACCGCTCCAAAATCATCTCGCGCACCGCCTTCGAAGCTCTCCCAGGCGACGAACAAAAAACCTTCGAGCCCTTTCCCATCGAGCCCGAGTTCTACTACAACACCCGCTTTGGCAGCCCCCTCGCCTACGCCCGCCCACTCGACCTCTGGTGCAACGCGCTCCTGAGCGACTCGCCAAAGGACCCAAAGACCGGCCTGCCCACCGTCGAGGTCGTCACGCTCTTCAACCGTAAACGCATCTTTGACTTTGGCTGCGGCGGCGTCGTTCACCTTCAGTTGCTCGCAAGCAACGGCGCGGATTGCGTCGGGGTTGATGTCGACCCCGTGCTCGGAGCACTCTTCTCCGAACCTGGCGACACTGGCTCGTTTGCACCAGTCCCCGTTCCCACCGCAAACATCGGCCGCGACGGATCACTCAACCTCGTCATCGGCTCCTGGCCCGGCGACGAAAAAATCCGCACCATCGTCGGCACCGGCTTTGACCTCATCATAAGCAAAAATACCCTCAAAAACGGTTACATCAACCCCGAACGCGACGTCGACCCACGCTTGCTCGTCAAGCTAGGCGTGACCAACGAAGTCTTTGTTCAAAGCGTCGCCGCTTCGCTCAACCCAGGCGGCTACTTCCTGATCTACAACCTCAGCCCCAAGCAAAACCCGGATGATAAACCCTACATACCCTGGGCTGATGGCCGCAGCCCCTTCTCGCGCGAAATGCTCGAAGCCGCCGGGCTCGAAGTCATCGCGTTCGACACCAACGACGACGCCGCGGCACGCGAAATGGCACGCGGCCTGAGCTGGGACCAAGGCACCAACCCCATGAACGTCGATGAAGACCTCTTCGCCCTATACACGCTGGCGAAGAAGCCTGTGAAGCCAGAAACTACACCTGAAACCAAATGAAAAGGCAAGCCAGTGTCTAAGTGACCCTCAAAGAATGACTACCTCTTCTACTTCTTCATTCTGTGAGATGCTATAAGCCTAAAACCAATCCAGAAGCTAATTTAGCCGCAAACTAATTATGCTCCTTTATTTAGTTTATTATAATATACTATTCTGTATACTATAAGCTTC
>JBBRGG010000235.1:0-5034 GCA_038240875.1 Phycisphaerales bacterium
CACGGGGCAGATCGTGCGGATCGATGGCGGGCGATGGATCACGTGAACAAACATGCTACGGCGTGATCATCGGCGTGATCATTCGGCATGATCACTTTGCATCGGCAGGAGTTGCAATCGGCGCTTTGGTCAAGCGTTCGAGCAGTGCTTCGGCTCCGACCACCTTAAGATTTGCGGCACGCTCAGCGAACCGTACGGCTTGGTTGGGACGCTTCACCCGGTCGCTCCAGATCGCCGCTTGCATCGCTAAATCCGCGTCCGTCGGCGCGCGATCAGAGAAGAGTGCGAAGGCGTCGGCGGCTTCTTCGGGCGTGCCCAGCAAGCCATAGCACTCGCTCATCTCATTAAGCACGGATAAGCGGCCTTTGTCGGCATCATCAAGACCAACGAGCAAATCAAGCCCCTTTTGCGGTTCGCCCTTGCGTTTCCACGTGCGGGCTTCGAGCAAACGCCAGAGCCAATATTGTGGCTCTAGTGCGCGAGCCTTGGTGATGTGCTGGAGCGCGATGTCGAGTGAATTCTCACGTAGCGCGATTTCGGCGAGCGTGCCCCACACCACGGGCGCGTCGCCTTTTAAGCGTGCCGCCATAAACAGATTCATGCGTGACTCATCGATCTGGTTGTCCTGAAGTTGTACCTGCGCGAGAAAGAGCGGATAGCGGTAATCGGTCGGATCTTGGGCTTGTGCTGCCGCGTAATGCTCAATTGCGAGGTCGCGCTTCCCGATCTTTACCGCGACGGTTCCCGCATTGAACTCAAGCGCCGCGACGCGCGGGCCAATTGCCAACGCGCGCTCGAACATCGCATAGGACTCTTCGGGGCGACGCTGGATCGCTAGAAACTCGGCGTATGCAGCCGCCATGCGCTGTTCTTGAGTGTACTGCGCGACACCCGCTTTCAAGACGGCTTCGGCTTCAGAAAGGCGATTTTCCCGCTGGAGCGCGAGGAAGCTGTTGAGAATCGCGTCGGCGGTTTGACCCTGAGCCAATTGGCCATCGGAGGTGTTGAGGTTGGTCGGGCCTCTCCCAGTGCCCTTGATAGCGACAACGATGGCGATGCCCGCTGCGGCACACAGAACAAGCAGGAGGATGCCACCGATGAGCTTGCCTTTCTCCTCGGTATTAGTTTGTGATTTGGCTTGTGATTTGGCTTGTGATTTGGCTTGTGGCGAAGGGCTCGATTTGGTCGGTTCAGGCATGGCAAGTTCCTACACTTTCGTCCGATGAGTTCCAACGAATCCAACACCGTATCGTCCTCGGCGTCTTTCGCCACTGAATTTCCCAAGCAATACCGCCCGAGCGACCACGAGCCGCGCGTGTGGGAGCAATGGGTCGCGGCAAAGGCATTCCACGCGGATCCGGCGCGCGTGCTCAGTGGCGAGGCCAAGCCATACACGATTTTGATCCCGCCACCGAATGTTACGGATCGGTTGCACCTTGGGCATGCGCTCAACAACACACTGCAGGATTCGCTGACGCGTTTTTATCGTATGAAGGGGTTCGAGGCGCTGTGGATGCCTGGGACGGACCACGCTGGCATCGCGACGCAAGCCGTGGTTGAGAAGCGTTTGCGCGCCAGTGGCGAATTGACCGGTCCACTGCGCGAGAAGTTCAGCCGTGATCAATTTGTCGAGAAGATCCAGGCGTTTAAGGACGAGTACGAAGCGGTGATCACCGGGCAGCTCCAGAAAATGGGCTCGTCGTGTGATTGGGCGCGCCAGCGATTCACGATGGATGAGCAGTGTGCAACAGCGGTGCGCGAGGCCTTCTTTCGGCTGTTCCGCGATGGGTTGATTTATCGCGGCAAGCGGTTGGTCAACTGGGACCCCGTGCTCCAGACGGCGGTCGCCGACGACGAGTGCTTCGACGAAGAAATTGATGGCAACTTTTACTACTTGCGGTATCCACTCGTGCACGCGATCAAGAGCCAGGACTCACAGCCGGTGACATGGAACGAGTTGGCTCGCCGCGGATACTTGGGCGCCGAACAACACCCGGGAGAAGAGCCCGCGTGGATCACGGTCGCGACGACGCGACCCGAGACGTACTTGGGCGATACTGCGGTCGCGATCAGCCCGCATGATCCGCGAGCCAAGGCGCTCAAGGGTTTGTTCGTGGAACTGCCCATGGTGGGGCGCGTGATCCCGGTCATCGAGGATTCGTACGTGGTGCTACCCGAAGCGTTCGCACGCAACGACGAAGAGAAGAACGACCCCAAAGCGAAAATGGCGACAGGTTTCTTGAAGGTGACGCCAGCGCATGATCCCAACGACTATGAGATCGGCCAGCGGCACAAGGCAGAAATCGAATCTGCAGGGAATCAAGTACTGGTGAATATCCTCGCGCCCGACGCGACGATCAGCGACAAGCATGGCTGGTCGGACGTAGGCAGTGCGCACGTGTTTGTTGGGTATCCACGCGAGCGGGCTCGCAAAGAAGTGGTCGCGGCGTTCAAAGCCAAGGGCCTGCTCGAAGCGATCAAACCGCATAGGCATAGCGTGAAGCACAGCGATCGCAGCAAGGCGATCATCGAGCCATACCTGAGTGATCAATGGTATGTGAAGGTGAAAGATCCCAGGCTCGCGAAAGCGGCGAATGAGGCGCTGCACGAAGGGAAAGTGACCTTCCACCCCGCGCGATATGCCAAGACCTATGAGCAGTGGCACGACAATATTCGCGATTGGTGCATCTCCCGGCAGCTCTGGTGGGGGCATCGCGTGCCGGTGTGGAGCTTTTCGACAGGTGTACACACGCTTAACGATTTGACACAACTGCGAGAATTGGAAGAGACTGGCAGGATCAGCCAAGGGCTGCGATCGCCTAGTCTTGAAGAGGTCGTAACTTCAACAGTGCCCGATAAATTGCACTCGATTTGTGTTCGCGTGGAAAGCGATCACGAAGCGATTCGCGCGATCGAAGCGATGGGCTTTGTCCAAGACCTCGACGTCCTCGACACTTGGTTCTCTTCCGCGCTTTGGCCTTTGTCCACGCTTGGCTGGCCCGGCACCGACGCCGAGCAAGCTGCGGGCGGGCCGGATTTGCTTCGCGCATTTAACCCGACTTCAACGCTGTGTACCGCGCGCGAGATCATCACGCTGTGGGTTTCGCGCATGGTCATGTTCAATCGCTACTTCTTTGGCGAAGCAATGGGCAAGGGCCCGGTCCCCTTCCGCGATGTCTTCATCCACGCCGTCATCCAAGACGGCCAAGGCCAGAAGATGAGCAAATCACTGGGCAACGGTGTCGATCCTCTCGACATCATCGCGACCCACGGTGCCGACGCGCTGCGATTTACCCTCTGCCACATGGCGACCGAAACCCAAGACGTGCGCATGCCCGTGGACCTGATCTGTCCGCACACGAGCGAAGTTTTCCCGCCCAAGATGATCCAAAACAAGGATGGCTACACCGTTCCCGCGCCGATCCAAACCAGCCCCAAAGACCCCGCAAAGAAGATGGTCACCGGCTATGGCGTAGCCAGCGGCGAAGCCAAAGCCACCGCCGACATGCCCCTCGCGCGCAACACTTCAAGCAAGTTTGACCTTGGCCGAAACTTCGCGAACAAACTCTGGAACGCGACGCGCTTTGCCCTGAGCATGCTCGAAGCGAACGGCAAGCAAGAAAGCAATCAAACAAACAAACAAAGCGCCAGCGCCACAACACCAATCGACGTGAAGAGTCTGGCGATGGTTGATCGCTGGATGCTCTCGCGTGTCGCGACACAGGTGCGTACCGCCGAGGCCGCTTTGACGTCGTATCAGTTCGCCGACCACGCGACGGCGTTGTACGACCTTGCCTGGCGTGACTTCTGCGATTGGTATTTGGAAGCAATCAAGCCCACGGTTGGCGCGAGCACAGCCCAGCGTGCGGTGCTGGCCCACGCGCTCGAAGCAATCGTGCGGGCTCTGCACCCGACGATGCCCTATGTCACGGAAGTGATCTTTGAACGCTTGCGCACGATCAAAACTGCACCGATCCAAGGCGTGACGATGATCGCATCGCGCAAGGCCAATCTCTTGTGCAGCGCGGGCTGGCCCGAGTTTGGCGATGCGCTGATCGACCCGGCAGCCGAGTTGGCGTTTGACCGGGTGCGCACGCTCGTCACCGCGATCCGTGAAGTTCGCGCGCAATATAACGTTCCTCCAAAGCGGCAGATAACATTGCATTTGCCCGATGTAAAGCAAGCAGCAGCAGTGGAGGACGGCGTTGGCGATGATGCCGCTCATGCCCTAGTTCGCACGCTCGCCGGCGTCGGCACGATCACGACCCAAGCAGCCAAGATCAGCGTCGCCTTTGCCTTTGACGGCGCGGAATGGCGTCTTTCCGACCTAACCGACGCGGTGGATGCGGCATCCGAACGTACACGCCTGACGAAAGCAATCGCGGACCTCGACAAGTCGATCGCGACACTCGATGGCCGTTTGTCGAATCCTGGCTATGCCGACAAGGCCCCGGCTCACATGGTCCAGCAAACCCGCGACCAACTCAACAAGGCTAAGGCCGAACGCGACGCCGCGAAGAACACGCTGGAGCAATTTGCATGAACCCACAATCCCAGCTCGTGCGTTCGACCTTTCGGCTTCCAAACCTCGCGCTCGCCGCGACGCTCTTACTTGGCGTGTGCGCTATTGGTTCCTGCGCGAGCGACCCAAAGTCTTCCAAATCCGCTGATCGCGAATCTGATTCACCGGCTTCGGCTTCGGTCTTTAACCCGCGGATCAACACGACGGACGATTGGCAATACGAAACTACACCTGGCCGTGTTTTTCGCACGAACTTCTACACGATCTATACCACCAGCTCAAACCGCGCGATCTCCGACCGCTTACCAGTGTTCATGGAACACGCACTCGCGCATTACACCTCGACGCTGGGCACGCTTCCAAAGCCACCGAGCTCGATGGAGACGTTCATCTTTGATAACCGCCCGCAGTGGGCGCGGATGACCCAGCGCGTGATGGGTGACGACGCCGGGCCTTATTTGCAGATCCAGCGTGGCGGGTTTGCCTCGCGCGGGACGGCTGTTCTCTTCGAC
>JBBRGG010000236.1:0-5021 GCA_038240875.1 Phycisphaerales bacterium
GATCACTTTGAAGTGGAAAGCGAAACACCCCGAGGGCTCGGACCGCGTGGTGTATTTCGTGCAACGCAAACTCATCTCGGAGACCGCGTTCGCGCTCATCGGCGGCAGCGGCGAGAAGTCGTATCAAGACGACACGCTGCCCATCGGTATCGATGGCGCGACCTACATCATCACTGCCCAGCGCGGCAACGTGCAGGGACAGGCGTCAAGGCAGCTTACCGTCACCTTTGGCTCGGGCGGGCCGGGAGCGATGCGGTTTGGCTTTGCCGAGGCGAACGTGGTGAGCAAGAAGGCGGCGTGAGCTGGTTCCGCTAACACATATATGCGATGCAGGGACTTAGCGGCCGCACCCGCATGAAAGCACAGACGGCCCTGGAGCGATCCGGGGTCGTTGTGTTTGTCCTTCATGAAATGCCGGTGCTGATGTTCGGCGTCTAACCCAGTGCGGCAAACCTGTGCACACGCAGTGCTGGTACGAGCCAAATGCGAAACCCACGGCCACATCGCCCCTCACATCGCCCCTCACATCGCCCCTCACATCGCCCCCCACATCGACGTGGACTTAGTGCTTTGATGGCGCGGAGCCTGGTAGCTTTGCCTTCGAGGGTATTACCACGCTGAGCACCGTAGCGAGCGCGAGTGTGCCCAAGACGACCAGTAGAGTAAACAAAGAGTTGAGCTTGATCGAGCTACCCTTTTCCAAGCCGATCCAATCCAGATAGGCGGCACGCTCATCAGCAACAGCTTCACGCCAACGAACGCCAGGATCAGGATAAGCGCTGGCTTGAGGAATCGGAACTTAGGGATCAGTGCCGCCAGGCAGAAGTAGAGCGCTCGCAGCCCAAGGACCGCGAAGATGTTGCTCGTGAACACGATGAACGGGTCGGGCGTGATGGCGAAGATGGCCGGGATCGAGTCGACCGCGAATACAAGGTCGGTGATTTCCACCATGATCAGCGCCAGGAACAAGGGCGTTATCGCCCAGGCTACGCTGAGTGATCCAGCTGGTGCTGGGTCCATAACATCCGTGCCCGCCGCATTTCGTGTGTACGTGGGCTTGAGGGTCCGCTTGGTGAAGAAGCGCTGACCGTCGTAGAACTCGGTCACGCGAAAGAACTTCTTGCACAGCCGCACGATGGCGTTCTGGGAGACATCGTCGTTGGCCTTGATCAGAGCCATCTTCAACGCCGTCAGGATCAGGAATGCGCCGAAGAAAATCAGAATCCACTGGTACCTGACGATAAGCCCGGCGCCAAGGAAGATCATTACGCCGCGCATGACTAGTGCGCCGATGATGCCCCAGAAGAGCACGCGGTGCTGGTACTTTCCTGGTACGGCAAAGAACGTGAAGATCATTGCGATAACAAAGATGTTGTCCATCGCGAGCGACGTCCTCAACGACGTAACCCGTTAGATACTACTTAGCTGCCTCAAAGCCCTGCACCTCGCCGGAGACGATAATCGGCGCACCAGCCTGCATAGCTGCCGCCGTGCTGTACTTGGGAGTATCCAGTCCCAACCCGAGCCAATGATTCTCGTACGCAAAGTACACAAAGACACTGAACGTGACGCCGCAGGACAGCCAAATCGCCGACCATATGACTGCCTCTTTCATGCCCACCTCGTGGGCCACCTTGTGAAAGACCCCGAGATCGAGGGCGAGGAAAACGATCACGAGAGCGATGAACGCGGCGTACGCCCAGATTTTGAGGTTGGCCGGATTCGACGTTTCGGTTTGAGCAAGCAGCAGCAGTTCGTTCATGAAGAAATCACATCCCAGGCCTGCAGCTACTCAGAAATGAGCAGGCGCAGCATCAAATTAAAATGTTGGTCTTGCCAGTGGCGTCGGTCCTCGCGTAAAGGCGACAGAGACCAAAGCCGCAGTGGGGCCGGGGTAAGAGCGAGAAGCGTTCTACCCGTTTTGACGACCCGTCCTGCCCGCATCGGCGGGCGGCTACTCCCCAACAGGAAGCATGGACCAATGATAGCAGCGATGTTGTCGTCGAGAAAGCGGAATCATTTGAGTAAACCGATATAGTGTACACACGGCTCACATGGTGGCGGATTGACATGACTGGACTATCGTTCGTCGAAGGTGGACTTTGCAGCGCACGACCAACACAAGTCAATCAAAGTTCAACCTGAAGTCAAACCAAGGATAAAACTTTGTATGTTCGCTCGCTGTATCGGCATCGATTACTCTGGCGCACAAACGCCGACATCGAGCCTGTCTGGCCTCAGGGTCTACATGTCGAGCGGCGACTCAGTGCCAATGGAAGTCGCGCCGCCGCGGAGCGCCAAGAAGTATTGGACGCGACGCGGGATCGCTGAATGGCTCGTTCAATTGCTCAACGATGACATCACAACTCTTGTGGGCATCGATCACGGGTTCTCGTTCCCACTCAAATACTTCGAGCGGCACGGCCTACCGCGTGACTGGCTCGCGTTTCTCGATGACTTTCATCAGCATTGGCCGACCGACGAGGACAGTATGTATGTAGATTTTGTACGCGACCAGACGCGTGGCAATGGTGCCGCCCGGCTTGGCGATTCGAAGTGGCGACGCATTACCGAGATGCGTGCGGGTGGGGCCAAGAGTGTGTTCCACTTTGATGTGCAGGGTTCGGTTGCCAAGTCGACCCACGCTGGCCTGCCTTGGCTGAGGTACATCCATCAACGGCTGCCCGGCCGTGTGCACTTCTGGCCCTTCGATGGCTGGATTCCGCCTTCGGGTCGGTCGGTCATCGCCGAGGTATATCCGTCGGTGTGGAGCCGCAGTTTCCCGCGTGCGAGTCGAACGCCCGATCAGCACGATGCCTGGTCAGTCGCCCAATGGATGCGGCGGGCGGACCTCGACGAGAGCCTCTCGCAATTCTTCGCGCCTGACCTTTCGGCAGACGATCGTGCCGCTGCGTTGGCGGAGGGCTGGATACTCGGTGTTCTGTGATTCCACGTACAAAGGACCGTCTTGGCGGTTCATTGCACAGGCAATTGAGTAGGAATCAAGTTCAGCGTCCCGCCTGCCGCTTGTTCGAGCGCGATCCAAGCCAGTGCCGCATCGCGTTCGAGAGCGCTCAACGTCTGTCGCGCGTCGATCAGTTCTCGCTGGGCATCGAGGACCACGGTCACATCGGCCTGGCCTGATTTGAGCGCGGACTGGGACAACGCCACGTTCTGTTCGGCGATTACGAGCACGGTCTGGCGGTGCTGATTGGCGAGCCGGGAGGCGCTGTCAAGCTCCACCCACGCGACGCGAACTTCGCGTGTTGCACGCTGCGAGATGGCTTCGTAGTTAGCGAGCGCGGCGCGAGCAAGCGAACCAGCCTTGGCGATCTGGGCTTGATTGGCATCAAAGATCGGGATGCCGACTTCGATCACCGGCCCGATGCTCTTCGCGCCGTCCGCATCTCGCTCGAAATCAGCCCCGAGTTCCAAGTCTTTCAAGCGGCTGCGTTCTTCAGTAGAGAGGTCGGCTTGCTGGGCTTCGACGATCATGCGAGCCGCGGCGATGTCGAGGCGGTGTGCGCTCGCGCGAGCCATCACGGCGGGTTCATCAAGCGTGTCAATAGGAGCAAGATCCGTGCTTGCTTGTGCGCTCCAGTCGGCGTTCTCAGCCGCGAAGCCGATAAGTTCCAGCATCTGGCGGCGCTCCTTGGCAAGTTCACGAAGCACTACCGTTCGCTCGGCCTCTACCTTGGCGAGTTGGTGGCGGGCGCGGTTGACATCGAGCGAAGTGCCTTCACCGCCGCGCACGCGCGCATCCAGCGAATCGATGGTGCGCCATATCGTCGCGAGGTTGTCGTCACTCAGCGACATCGCTCGCTGACCAAAGACAATTCGAGTGTGCGTCGCGCGCACCCCGGCCACCAATCCCAGCGCCTTGTTCGACACGTTGAGCACCGACTGGTTGAGCCGCGCGTCGGCGGCCTTGATCTTGCCATCGCGCAGCCAAAGAGCCGTGAACGACTGCACCAGCGACGCACCGACGAATGTGCCGCCGCTCACCGGGTCGAAGGGGAAGCCGAGCGTGAGAGCGACCACAGGGTTGGGCAACAGCCCTGCCTGCACCAGGTCGGCGCGAGAAGCCGCGATCAACTCGACCTCGGCACGGATCTCGCGGTTGTTGCGTAGCGCCATCGCGAGAGCTTGCTCGACCGTGAGCGGCGCGCGGCCGTCCCACGAAGAGCCCGAGTTCTGCGACGTGGCGAGCGAAGTTGCCCACGGCTTATTCCACACAGGTTGAACGCCGGCACGCTGGGCGACAGTGGCCGCGGCGCGGTCGATGTCGAGCTTGGAATCCAGCGACGCACACCCTGCTACAAGAAAGAGAGCCGTCGCGCTTAGTGGGAGTGTGGCCAAGAGCAAACGTGCGTGGGTGAAGTGAATTGGTCGTGGCATGAGCATGGTTTCCTGAATGGAATCGGCCCGGGCTGCTCGCGCGGCGCGGGTCGGTATGTAAGCTTATTTGTGGTCGTGATCGCCGCCTGAATGGTCGTGGTCATGGCCTTGGGCGCCGTGGCTCGCGTCGGACGCTTCACCCTGCGCGACGTTGAACGTGAAGGGCACGGTGATGATCTTGCCTTTCGCGCCTACGGCTTGGCCTTCTGCGCCTACGGCTTGGCCTTCTGCGCCTACGGCTTGCGCAGGCACTTGAAATTGAGCCCAGCCCTTGTAGATGCCCGGGGCTTTGAAGGTGGCCTCAAAGTCCACGTTGGGGCCTGATTTGCTCGCCGCGCCGTGCGCAGCGCCTTCTTCGTGCGGATGCGAATGGACGAACTCTTTAAGATCGCTGCTGATGATGACCAGGTGCCCCATCGCGCCTAGGTATGGCTGAAGGTTCGTCACCGGCTTGCCGTCCTTCATGACGGTGAACTCCATATGCGTGGCCGCGCCGGTCTTGATCGGGCCGCCGGTGTCGAGTGAGACCGTGTACCCGTCGATGGTCTTGGGCTTGTCGGCGTCGATTGCCAGTGCCCGCTTGGCCGGGGCGGTTCCCTCAACCGTGATCGGCACCTGCACTA
>JBBRGG010000237.1:0-4974 GCA_038240875.1 Phycisphaerales bacterium
GCGCTTGCGTAGCGTTTCTTTGGGATTCGGCCTGAAAGCAGACTGTCGCGGCCAGCTTCGAGAGCCGCACGCATTGCGCGAGCCATGCGAACAGGATCCTTAGCGTACGCGATTGCGGTGTTGAGAAGGACGCCGTCGGCGCCGAGTTCCATGGCGACGGCGACGTCGCTCGCGGCCCCCACTCCTGCGTCGACGATGACGGGGTAGGTTGGATCGCCTTCTTTGAGAAGTTCGAGGCAGAGGGCGATGTTGGCAGGATTGAGGATGCCTTGGCCGCTGCCGATGGGGCTGCCTGCGGGCATGACGCTGGCAGCGCCCGCTTCTTTCGTGCGCACAGCGGCGATGGGGTCGTCGCTGGAATATGCGAGGACTTGGAATCCTTCTTTGGTGAGGATGCGGGTGGCTTCGACGGTGCCTATCGGGTCGGGGAGAAGAGTCTTCTTGTCGCCTAGGACTTCCACCTTTACCCAGTTAGCACCTGGGTTGTTCAGTTGTTCGAGGATGTCGCGGCCAAGAAGCGCGACGCGGACGGCGTCGGCAGCTGAGAAGCATCCCGCGGTGTTGGGGAGGATGGTGTAGCGTTTGGTATCGATGAAATCAAGGAGGCTCTGGCCACGCTCGTTGTAAAGGCGTTCGCGGCGGACGGCGACGGTGACGACTTCGCAGCCGCTCATGTCGAGGGCGTCGCGCATGAGTTCGTGCGAAGCGTATTTGCCGGTGCCTACGAAGAGCCGGCTGGAGAACGTGCGGCCTGCGATCCGCAGCGGGTCGTTTCCAAGTGGGTCGTTTCGAAGTGAGCCTGAGGGTGACGAGCTAGGAATATTGGTGGTCATGCAAAGGACGGTAGTCGAGGTTGAGGTAGGAATTGATAGGGTTTTTCAAGTAGAGGTAAAGGATTAGCCGCCGCCGACAAGAGAGACAAGTTCGATAGTATCGCCAGGTTGGAGCATTCGCGTGGATTGTTCACTTCGGCGGACAAGGCGCGTGTTGACTTCCGCGGCACAAGGGATGCTACCCAAGCCCATAAATTCGATAAGTGCGCGGACGGTAGTGCTTGGAGAAAATTGGAGGCTTTGTCCGTTTACGGTGACAGCGATCAACGTGGCGTCGTGGGGTGCGTCGTGGTTGGCGTCGTGGTTTGAGTAACTGTCAGGGTTAGGCATACCAACCTTTCTCGAGCGACCTTTCTCGACGGTCCTTTTCTTGTGCCTTGATGCTCGATAATGCCTGGAAGATCATTGAGGCGGAGCGACCAAGAAGAAACGTGCGATCTGAACAGGAATCTCGGCTGGCTCGGCCAGGATGCTGTGTGCTAGAGATTGATTTTCTTTCGTTGGAACGAGCTCGCCATCGGCACTTTTGGCAAGGATTTGGCCTTCGTTTCCATCCAGAACCGCGAAGATGTACGTCCCTTCCATCGTGCCCCAGCGTGTAGGTAGCGGGCAATAACTGGTGTACTCGAAGGTCGCGCCAGGTTCAAGTGTGGGTTGGCGTCCGACGACGCCATCGCCATTGACCATGCGACGGTCGCCATCGGCATCAACGATCGTCCATTCGCGGCGCAACAGTTGAACGAGTTGATCACTCTGGTTGGTCACGCGAATGCGATAAGTAAAGAGGAAGCGACCAGCTTCGGTGTCGGATTGTTCGCGCAAGAATTCCGGTATAACCTGGACACGGATGCCTTGGGTCACACAATCTGAACCATGTATCCGATCAGTCAGCGGCACGTAGGGCTCCAAAGAACATATGGCATGGAGAACGCATTGCTTGATGATAGCAAATCGCGCGATGCGAAGAATGAACTCACGTCATTCAAGGGGAACTTCGCGGAGAAGCGTGACGCCTTGTTGAGCACGATGAGACAAAAGTAGCATCATCAAGGCCACCTTCGCCGACCAATCTCGGATCGCAGCCCGATCATCCCGCATCTGAAATTTGCGGACTTCGACGTTGGTTGATTGGGTTTCTGGATGCCTTCGTGCGAGCGCGATGTAGACAAGCCCGACTTTCTTTTCGGGGCGAGCCGCGTGGTTAATATCGGCATCTCGGGCTGGTGTGGCTCCGTCGGGCCCTGCGATGCCTGTGATCGCGAGGCAGTCGTCGCAGTTCAAGCGATCCAAGCCACCCAAGGCCATCGCGCGGGCGACTTGCTGGCTGACCGCGCCAGGGCCAGCATCAGAAACCAGAACCGGGTCAACATGTGCAAGGGCGACTTTAAGCTGGTTAGCGTAGGTAATCAGCCCGCCCACAAATACAGCAGAAGAACCAGGAACATCGGTCAAACTCGCACTTACCAGCCCGCCGGTGCAGCTTTCGACGACGCCAAGCGTGCGGCGTGATGCCTTGAGCGCGGCAATTGCAGCACGTGGCAGGGTTGAGTCCGCCTCGCCAAGTGCAAATGGGCCTGCACGATCGCGTACTTCGCGCTCGGTCGCGTCCATCCGCTTGGTTGCTTCATCGAGCGAAAGTGCGCCTTCGTAACGGATGCGACATGTGACCACGCCGCCAGAAGCCGTCGTACCTACGAGTGGTTCATGATCGCGCTTCATCAGCGGCCCCAGGCGCGCGGCAAGTTCACTTTCACCGACACCAAAGCAAGGCACGGCACGCGTCAAGACTCGGCGATCGGTCGGGAGACGCAATTGAGGCACAACCTCAGCGTCGAACATCGGCATCAATTCAGAAGGGGGTCCGGGAAGGCATGCTACTTCGACAAGTCGAGGAACGGATGCGGATGAAGCGTCAGCATTCATGGTCGCGTGAATGGTCGCAAAGATGCCTGGTGCTGTTCCACTTGAGTTTCGCAGTGCCGTTGCGGACTTTGGTCGCAAGGCTTGGATGCGGTTGTTGTCCGCCATCGTGCGGCCAGCGACGCGGAAGTACGCCTGGATTTGAGCAAGGCTATCGGCGTCTTCGATCAAAGGCTCGCCACAGACCTTGGCCATGGCATTGCGCGTGAGGTCGTCGAGCGTTGGTCCAAGGCCACCGGAAGAAATGACGATGTCAACGGATGTTGCGAGGCGGCGGATCGTAGCAACATGAGACTCAAGATCATCGGGAACGGTGACATGTTCGCGGGTTGCGATGCCTAATTCTGCCAATCGAGCGGCGAGCCACTTGCTGTTGGAGTTAAGGGTTTGGCCTAGCACGAGCTCATCGCCGATGGAAAGGATCGCGGCGGTAGCGTGCGGAAGCCTTGCTGGCTGAGAAAGACCAAGTGAATCAGTGCGTGTGTGGCTGCTCACGATTGCTCCAAGTATGTTCTACTGCAACTCGTCCCAGATGTGTATAAAGGCGTTGATCTGATGGTGCATGTTGTCGCCAACAAGCGTGCATGTTCCTTTGGGCCAGTCGCGCAGATGCAGTACCATCGCCGAAACGTTCGATGTTCCGATGCCGATGAACTGCTCGCAGCGCGCCGCGAGGTATATGTCGCGCACGACTTCGGCGCCAAGGCGACCTCGTTGGCTGTACGCGGCGTTGGTTGGATCATCGATGGTGTGCACGCCGCGCGAGTCGCTGGTTCGGAGTGCATCGACCGTACACATTCGTTCGCCAAATGCTTCGCGATACCGTGTGATTGCGGGCTCCGAGTCGCTGATGACAAGCACACGTAGCGCAGTATCCGCCAGGCATTTTGCCTTCACCATCGCGAGTATTTCAGTATTTCGAGCCACGATATCTCGATCCTCAAGAACTTTATCGCTTTCGCGAATATGGACAGCGATGGTGGGCTTGCCTGGTGCGCCGATGTCAAACTTGGCTTTAAGGGCTTCAACTTCTTTCTTGATCGTGGCTGACGGGCGGATCCATTGATCGAACAACCGGTGATACACGCTGTCGATGTTAAGCCCGAAGGACCAGTGGCCGGGATATGCCCACGTGTGCGCCTCAATGGGAGCGATAAAGTAATCCCCGACGGTGATTGCTTCCGCGCGATTGGCGAGAAGGATCGAACCCATTCGCGACCATTCGCCAGAACCGACATTGATGTGATGCCCGCCGATGCGTGTTGCGATGGCCGCTCCAGATTGCGCTTCTTTCGACCACTTGGGTGGATAGATAACGCCCTTTGAAAGCCCATTCGCCGTCAGATCCTGCACGAGCTTGGCCCGGTCTCCTACCGGTTCAAAGAAGCAAGGCCAACAATCTTCGAGCGCGAGATCGCAGAAAATACTCGTCATTCCCCACCACACCACAGGCATTCTTCCCGCGATGTCGGCGAGGAGTATGTGCCCCAGTACATTATCGAGCTCGCAGCAAAACCCGTAGCCCCACGGGCGAATCACGTGACGACGCAGCACTGGAATTGAAGCCTGCTCGCCGACGACCGTGGAGAAGCCATGATTGGCGATGTGCCCTTCGATGTTTTTAACGCTTTGCTGCGCAGCTTTATCGCGCGGCGAGAGGGACAACGCCTTCTCAAATTGATGCTTGGCGAGCGCAAATGAATGGGCGCGGTAAGCCAGTGAGCCCACGGCCATATACGTGTTTAACGTGGCAAGATTAAAGTTGACCAGTTCGTTGTAGAGATTCCACGCGAGCGGCAGGTTGCCCTTGGTAAACGCCGTGTTGGCCATATCCAACAGAGCTCGATGATTCTTGCGATCAACAGGGCTGGTCAAGGCACAATCTCCTTCGAACTGCTCGGTACGATCGCTAACTCTACGCCCATCAAAGGCGGATCCAAGTTCACACGTGCTGAGTTTAAGGCTTGATACTAAATCAAAGGCTGGCATGCTGCAGCAACAGAATCGAAACGTTGGAAGTTCAACCCCTTCAACGATGGCAGGCCCATGATGCCCAAGGGCAAGTTCGCGACGGATCGCCATGAATATTGAAACAGCAAGCGCTGAGTGACGGCGGCGTAGAAGAAGGCTAGACTTGCTCCCCCTTTGGGCGCATAGCTCAGTTGGCTAGAGCGCGGCTGTCACATAGCCGAGGTCACTGGTTCGAGTCCAGTTGCGCCCA
>JBBRGG010000238.1:0-4964 GCA_038240875.1 Phycisphaerales bacterium
GTCATGTTCGCAAACAGACGCAGCGCCAGCGCAACAGGCTTAATCAAAATCTGCCCAGCCAATTCCAGTGCAAACACGAGCGGCGCGACGAAGATGGGCGAGCCCGCCGTCATGTGCTTGAAGTACCCGCCGATGCCTAGACGTCGAATCGCTTCAACATTGAACAAGATCCCAGCGATGATCGCGAGCGTCGCCGTCACCCAGATGTTCTGCGTCGCTGTACCACCGATGGGTGAAGCGTACTCGGTCTTGAGCGTTGGGCTGATTAAATGGACAATGTCGAGTAAAGGCACCAAGCCCAGCAAGTTGTTCACCAGCACAAAGAAGAAGAGCGTCCACAGATAAGGCATCAACTTGTTTGTACGGTCGTGCAGCAGCGGGCGAGCCACCTCTTCACGCAAGTACACACAAATCACTTCGATCATGTGGCAGAACTTATTCTTCGTCACGTACCGATCCACGCCCAGCGACTGTGGACCCGTCTTCACCTGCGAAGCGACCCAAAGCCCGATTAAGATAATCAAGAACCCAGAAATAACCAGGTTCCCCTGATTCCCCGACCATAGCCACGTGCCGTCGTCTGCTTTGAGAAAGACGTGGTTATAGACGTGGTCCGCGGGGCTTCCCGCAGCCAAGAGCGTGGTTCCTGTTGTCATCAGCGCGTCCAACATCGTGCCTCCGTACCTCGTTCAACATGCCTTCCCGCAAATAATCTGGCCTTCCCAGAAATGATCTGCAAAGCATGATTCGTGCTTCCAACCGAATCCAACCCAGCTCAAGTGAACCAATCCAATCCAACTTAATCCAATCAACTCAATCAACAGAACCCACATCGCTCGACGACTTCTTCTCAGCAGCAAATGCCGAAGCAGAAAAGGCCTTTTTGCGATCCAGCCAACCCAAGATACCGATGGCCAGCATCGTTTCAACAATCAAGATCATCGCCGTCCCCGCCAAGATTCCAATCAGCAAAGGCCTGCGTTCGATCCCTTCGACCAGCATGATCACCGCGAGCATCAAGCCCATCACCAGCAAGTTCCGGGCTATCGAAGTCCCAAAGACCACCAACCCAAAGTTCGTCGGCTTGGTGTACATCAAGACAGGCACGAACGTGGTCAGCGCCGCGACCGCGACAACGCCCGCCGCATAACCGCGTTCTGGGCTTTGGCCCGCGAGCATCCAAGCCGCCCCAATCGCCGTGGCACACGCGCCAACCATTACCATCGCGTAAGGAAACCGAGGCACGTCAACAGCCCTCTCGTCTAGACGAGAGCGGACGTTGGTACCCGAATTAGTTGCTGCAGCGGTCATAGTGCCAGAATGCCTTGATAAAGGGATTATCGAAATCTCGCCTTACAACTTACCCCCTCCAAACTTGCTCTCCAAGTGGCCCCAAGGTTAGGTCGCGCCCGCTCGCGTCGTCGAGTGATTTGTCTTCTTCATGCGCTTTCCAGCTAAGATCATTGCAAAAAGTCTATCGCAAAAATGGCCCCTCCGTTTGGATGAGCCTTTGCGAAAACGTCCAAGGCGAGTGTTCGTCAAGACAGACACACACAAGCGATTCAGGCGACCCCGACCGCTGCCGCGTCACGATCTGACAACATCCCGCCATCAGACCGCACTTTCACCGTGCCATCACGCTTTCGGCTGCGTTCGCAGCGTGGTCTTTCACGAAGATCAACCACCCGCACCTCGCCACCCTTAGCAATTGTGGTGTCGAGGATCACTTCACTTACGCTCATCAAGTCGGCGAGATCAACCACGTTAAAGTGGGCAAGACTGCCCAACGAATCAGGAAGGACTAACCCAGCATCGAGTGGGTTTTCGACGCCCTTTTCCGCCTTGGCGAGTTCGAGAACGATCTTCGCAAGCCCTTTAGACGCAAAGACCTCCGTCCAGCGCGGATCTGCGTGCACACCTGTCGGCACTGGAAACTGCTCCAAGTGAACGCAAGTTGTACCAGCCGAAGTTGAACCAGCCATACCTGAATCAGCTGTTGTTCCTACCTCTTTGGGTGCATGAAGCGACAACCACGCTTCGTCGGCAGTGTGTGGCATGATCGGCGCGACAAGTTTGCACAACGCCTTGGCGATTTCATAAAGCGCGGCTTGCGTTTGACGACGCCTAGGCGCGTCAGCTTTGTCGCAGTACAAACGGTCTTTGACCGACGCAAGATACTCGGCACTCAACGTCTCGTTGCAAAAGTCGTACAAGGCTTGGTTGGCACCCTTGAAGTCGTATGCCGCATACGCCGCGATAACTTGCGCGGTGGTGGCGTCGAGCTTAGACAAAACCCACGCTTCCAAACTGGTTGGCGCGAAGGTGTGGCTGTTCGCACCAGGCGCGTGATCGCTAGGCGTGTAATCGCTCAGGTTGCTGAGCACAAAGCGCAGTGTGTTGCGGATCTTGCGATACGAATCGCCCGCGACATCAAAGAAAGACGAGTCAACCTTGACGTCGTTTTCGTATGCCAATGACGATACCCACCAGCGCAGCACGTCGGCGCCGTACTTGGCAAGCAGGTTGTCAACTTCGTAGTCTTTCGCGTCGGGGCGTGATTTACTAAGTTTCTTGCCGTCTTTGTCGTTGATGAAGCCGTGCGTGAGCAAGGCTTTAAAGGGCGGCCTACCGGTGACGCCCAGTGCGGGTAGCAACGAAAGCTGGAACCAGCCACGGTGCTGGTCTGAGCCTTCCAAATACAAGTCGATGGGGTATCCGAGGTTGCGCTCACGCATCACGGCGTTCCAGCTCGACCCTGATTCAAACCACACATCAAGGATGTCGCCACCTTTTTTTAGCCCCGACAAGAACGCGGCTGGGTTCTTCGCGAATTCCTCACGGACCCACGCTAACTCCGTGCCCGGCGCGGTCTGCAGATCACGAGATGGGTCGTACTGCGCAAGCAACTCTGCGGCGGTCAACTTAAACCACGCGTCGCTACCCAGCGTGTCGCCGGCATCGTCCAGCTTTGTGCGCACAATTGTGGCCACTGCGCGGACGCTGTCGCCAGTCATAAAGACGCGACCTTGCGCATTTTCAAAGGCGGGGATGGGAAGGCCCCAGGCTCGTTGCCGCGAGATACACCAGTCGGGGCGCGATTCGAGCATGCCTCGCATGCGGTTTCGGCCCCATTCGGGAACAAAGTTGACGCGATCAGTGGGCGCCGTTGCAGAATGACTAGGTTCATTCTGGCGAGCGTCGGTTTGGCTGTTCGTGCTCGCGACACGAGCACTCGACCCGTACATCGACGATACCCCGGCTTCGCTGGTCCATGCGAGGGCGCGCTCGCGAAGCGTGCGAGCACGCGAAGCGTCTTCATCGACGGTGAAGGGGCGGTCAACGCCAACGAACCATTGATCGGTGGCGCGAAAGATGACCGGGGTTTTACTGCGCCAATCGTGCGGATAGGCATGCATGAAGGTTTGATCATGGAAGAGATGGCCGGAATCTTTGAGGTGCTTGACGATCTCGCCATTGGCCTTCCAGATGTGCTTGCCTCGAAGCCATTGGGGGACGGTCTGGTCGTAGGTGCCGTTGGCACGAACAGGGCAATAGACGGCGAGCCCGACGCGCAGGCCGGTTTGGTAATCTTCCACGCCATGGCCTGGCGCGGTGTGGACCAGGCCAGTGCCATCTTCGAGCGTGACATAGTCCGCGGCAACTACTGAGTACGTCGTGGGGAACCACGCGGCGGCGGACGTGGTTGCGGGCTTGCTCGCCATCACGCCTTCGTTGCGTGCAAGATCAACAAAGGGATGACGGTATTTGAGGCCGACGAGCTTCTCGCCGGTGGTGCGCGCAAGAACCGAAACCTCTTCGCTGCGGGCGAGCTGCGTCACGCGTTCGATGGCGTCGGTCGCCATCACGCAGACGTTGCCATCGACAAAGACCAGGGCATATTCAAACTTGGGGTTGACGGCGATTGCCAAGTTCGCCGGGAGGGTCCAAGGGGTGGTGGTCCAGATCATGAAACTAGGCCTTGCGTGTGGGCGGACGCCTGGGAGTGGGCGTTTGGTGGCGGGCTTTGATTCGTCAGAAGCGTTGTCCTCGTCGGCGCCATCTTCTGCGTCGGCGTGCCCTTCATCTTCGTATCTTTCATCTTCTTCGCCATCATCATCGTGTTCATCATCCGCGCCCTTTGGCAAGTCAAAGGCGTCGAATACCGCGTCGGCGTCGGCGGCTTCAAAGTCAACGTAGACCGACACGTCTTCACGATCTTGGTACTCAAGCTCTGCCTCGGCGAGAGCTGTCTCATTCGCTACCGACCAGTGCACCGGCTTGAGCGCACGAAAGACCAAGCCACGGTCAAGGAGTGTGGCGAGCACTTCGAGTGTCGCGCCCTCAAACGAAGGCTGCATGGTGAGGTACGGGTGCTCGTAATCGGCGAGCGTGAGAAGGCGGCGCATCTGCCCGGTATGCAACGCGTGGTATTTTTTCGCATATGCGGCACAGGCTTCGCGCACTTTCATCTTGCGAGCCCAGGGGTCAAGCCCATCGAGGGCTTTGGCGGCACCGGACTCGACGAGTTCTTGCATGACCTTGTGCTCGATGGGCAAGCCGTGGCAGTCCCACCCTGGGACATAAGCGCAGGCTCGGCCCGACATGACGCGCGAGCGGACGACCATGTCCTTGAGGCATTTGTTCAAGAGGTGGCCGAGGTGGATGCTGCCGTTGGCGTAGGGAGGCCCGTCGTGGAAGACGAAGGGGACGCTATCGGCGCGGGCGGCTTGCACTTTGTTATAGACGTCGTCGGCGGTCCAGCGGTCGAGGGTCGCGGGCTCGTTTTGGACGAGGTTGGCCCGCATGGCGAACTCGGTCTGGGGGAGGTTGAGGGAAGCGGAGTATTTGCCGTTGTCTTTGGCGGGCTTGTCTTTCGCAGGCTTGTCTTGTGGGGGCTGTGCAGACTTGGGCGTGCCGCCTTGGGGCTGCTTGGGCTGCTGCTGTTTGTGAGGGGGCTTGTTGTG
>JBBRGG010000239.1:0-4956 GCA_038240875.1 Phycisphaerales bacterium
CCTGGCGCGGGGGTCGCGATGGGGATGATGGTGCCGATGATGATCGGTTCGGTAGCTTTCGGATTACTGTGGTCTATGGCGTTGCCCATCTTCACGCTTGTATGGTTTCAGCGTGTTAAAGTTCGTCAAGATATCTTGTATTGGCCAGATGCTTCGAACGCAGCCAACCCGGGTTCGACGCCTGAGAGCGCTCGCTGATACGCTATTTAGTGCGTGTAACTGCGGTGTGTTCGTATTGAATTCTGAGCGTCAAATATGTTTAGAAAGTAAATTTCTTTGCAAGAGCGGGCTTGAAGTCGATGCGCACGAGCCGGGTTGAACTGCTGAAAGGTGCCGATGCGTTGCAAGGGGTGTGATTATCCGCTGTGGGACATTGCGGCGCGAGCGTGCCCTGAATGCGGCTTACCCTTTAAGCCCAGCAATTACGACTTTACGATCAATGCGGTGCGATTTGCCTGTCCGCATTGCCGCCAATCGTACTATGGCACGGACAACCGAGGCCAGCTTGTTCCTTCGCGGTTCAATTGCGTGTCGTGTGCAAGGCTAATTGACCAAGATGAGATGTTAATCCTGCCGCGCGATGGCGTCCCCGACGAAGTCGTCACGCCCGATCACATGCCTTGGATCGAGCGGGGTCGCGTCGGCTTCTTTCGTGGCCTCTTTGGCACCATTATCCGCTCCATCGGCACGCCTACACGCCTCGCAAGCACCATTCCAGTGCGCGCACCCGACGGCAGCGGCGGGGCCAATATCGGCTCGGCCATGATCTTTGGTGTTGTTGTGCTCTCGGCATACTTGTTCCTCGGATTCGCCACCATCGGCTTATTTTCATTGGTACCAATCCTTGTCGCGGGTATTGGTGGCACGACTACAGGCGTGCTGTTGGGCCTGGCTTCGTCGCTCGTCGCAACGGTGATCGTTGCGTTCATACTCCTCTTAGTCTGGTCGATCTGCACCCACATCGCGCTGCGCTGCATGGGGCCAGCCTCGGCTGGTTTGAATGGCACCGCCGCCGCGATCTGCTATTCCAGTGGTACCAACTTTCTGAGTGCCATCCCGTGCATGGCGTTTCTTACTGGGCCGTTTGGTTTCATCTGGTGGGCAATCGCCGCGATCATCATGCTCGCACGCATCCATCGCGTTTCTAATCTTCGTGCCGCAATCTCGGTGCTCTTGTTCCCGGGGATACTCCTCCTCCTCGGCGGGCTGACTGTCGGGGTGTTGGTGTATCTTGATTCAAATCAACTGAAAATGTGGCCGAATCAAGGCTTTGGAGGGACGTTCATCGCTCCACCGCCAGTCGTCGCCGCACCATTGCCACCAGTCCCGCCCGGGGTTGACGCCGACGCGAATGTCCCGGAATCCAAGGTGCTCAAGAGCGTCGGTAAAGCCCTCTTTGATTGGCACGCCACGAGACAGAGCTGGGCTAGTCACCCGATGCAACTTATCGTTGATGGCGATCTTCGCGCAACGGATCTGGTTATCAATGAGCAAACCCGATCACGCATCGCGCTGGGCACGATGAGCTTTGAGGACATTGATCTAGCGCCACCCAACGTGCTCGCCACACTCGCGTCATCGGCTGTCGGCGACGCCATCGGTGATGCGGGCCTGACACGCATGGGCGACGCCATATTAATGACCAAAGGCATTCGTGCGACAGGCACGTACACCGACACCGCGCCTGATCTTTGGCTCGCGGCTGTCTTCCCTAATCGCAGCGCCAGAACCGCGATGTTTCTACGTGCCGACGGCGGCACGCAGACTGTTGACATCTCATCACAGACGTTTGATATCCAAAGCGCAATTGATGAACAGAATATTGTTCGTGCGCGAGAAGGCGTGCCGAAGTTACCACCAATTGAACAGTGGCCTTGATAGAGACTGTTGGAATCAGGCCCGGAACAACTCTCGCAGCCACTGTGCATCGTCTTCACGCATCGGTTCATCGGTCGCGGCGTGCAAGTTGTCTAAAGCCTGCCTTTGGTTGCGAAAGCCAGGAATCGTCGAGCATACGTGCTCGTGCGACAAGACCCAGCGGCTGGCAATCGACGACAGCGCGGGGATTGAATCTGCAGCTCCGACGCCGCCTTGAACGCTAAATCGCTCGCGAACCAAAGCCAACTTCTCGCGCACGGCACGAAGAGCCTGAGTCGAAAAGTCCTTTCGGCTCGCGCGGTAATCGCCCGGCTCAAACGCAGGCGGCTTCTCGGGATCAAACTTGTCGAGCAAGATGCCTTGGTCCAAAGGCCCGAAGGCAACAAAAGAGCAGCCATGCTTGGCCATCAACGTTTGCAAGCGTGAACCCTGGCGGATGAAGTCATCGCTGCGCAGGTTGGCTTTGCTTTGCAATACATCGGGCTTGAGCACGGGCACGGCACGCTCGAAATCATCGTCGCTATACGCCGATTGACCGATGGCGCGAACCTTACCTTCTTTCTTAAGTGCGTGAATGGTCGCCGCAGCTTCATGAAGATAGTCGTAATTTGGGATCACGTTGCCCTCAGCATCGTGGCCGTTGCCGACGTAGGAGCCGTGATGAAAGTAATAGATATCGATCACGTCAGCTTGCAAGTTGCGTAGTGATTGCTCGCACTGATGGCGAATGTGGTGCGGCGTGTATGCGTGGATCGACGTGCCCAGAAAGTGGCCGACTTTGGTGGCGACGACTTGTGATTCGCGTTTGACGCCCAGCGTGTGGAAGCAGCGAGCGAGCAATCGCTCGGCCTTGCCGTTGCCATAGATGTCGGCATTGTCCCAGTGGTTGACGCCAGCGTCAAGCCCGGCTTTGACGCCCGCAAGAACATCGTCAAAGTTGACGTCGGCCCAGCCTATAGATTGGCCGTTGGACGTGGACCAGTTGGGCCCGCCCATGGTCCAGCAACCAAAGCCGATCTCGGATACCTTGATGCTCGACAAGCCAAGTGAGCGATAGCGCATGTGTAAGCCTCCGTATGGAGCGTAGCGCGAAGCGGCGAAGGTGAGAAAGAGACTGCGAATAACCTGACCACGAAATGCACACGTGTGGCAAGGCACGCTCGCCAAGCAAGTCAAGCTAGCCAATCAGCACAGGGCGAAGAGATCATCCGGTTCTTACATCGCAACTATTTGTACAGCGATCACCTGCACAAGGAAGCTATGCTGTTTCTAGACCGAAGGCTCACCAGCGGCATCTTTGCAAAGACGTGTCAGTTGATCAAGGTAGCCGATGACGACTCGGGTAAAGAGGCGCAGTGATATCAGGCGAAGAAGCGCAAACACCCATGGGCGAAGACGCGCAAATACCCACGTGCGAAGCAAGGCGTCGTACGCCGCCACGGTGTCGAAGATACTGCTTGAACCTCAAGTACTTGTGACCATCGCGAAGTGGCACGTACAAAAGGCAGTCGTATTGCTTTGCTGAGGACACAAAGCCGGTATGTAGTGTCTTCGAGAACATTAGGATCGAAGCGATCCTAATAAGACGATTGCTTAGCTGTTCTAGCACATGGATAGGAGTGCCACCCGCCTTCTGGGCGTACGCCAAAACACGACTGGCGCGGTTCAGATGAATGAACCCAAGCACCTTCTACTTGCACCTCAAAGAACGCGAGTTCCGCTTCAACCACCGTGACCAAAATCTGAACAAAGTCCTGCTTATACTCTGCCGTACGCACCCGCTCAGCTAGTCATGACCCACATTCTTTGTACGCAATATCTACTAGATTTTCACAAGTAATTAAGAATACTTTACACGCATCATTCAATTGCAATCGAATAGGATGGCATGGGGCAACACATGCCGCATAAGAAGTTTCATTTATGAACCATATAGGGCATTCTGGGTATGTAATATATTCTGGATTGTTTGGGTGCCATATTGGATTTGGAAACACTTTGCAGCAGGGTTGCAATGGTCGAACTGGCTGCAACGGCAACGTTATCAACGGTGTAAATGGCCAGTCGATCAGTTTGCCACCGGCAACAATTCCGGCTTCTGGCGCCAGAATAACGTCAATCGTCAAATGTACTGCCGACTGATTGGTCTGGTTGTACGCGATGCCGACGTTGAACCCGCCGAACTCGACACCGGGCTGCATGATTCTGTGGTCATTGTTCCTGAGCGTCAGGTAGCCACGGCCGGTTGTATTTGTGTTCTTTGCGGTCACAATTGCGTTGTCGGCTGCATCGATATCGCCATCGAGATCGAAATCGCCACGGATGTGATAGGGACCATTGGTTTCGAGGTCTTTGTGTTGGTCCTCGCCGGTGCCTGATTCAACCTTGCCGTCGCCGTTTACGTCTCCTAGTGGGATGTTGAAAGGACGCCATTGACGAAGTAGCGGATATGCTCGACCAATTTGCCTTCGTGGGTCAAGATTGCGGAAACGTTGCCACGGTAGTCGGCGAAGTAATAGCTGCGCTCGAAGCGGTCGGTGTTTGCCGCGATCGAGGCCCAGTTTTTAGGAGCTGATTCAAGACTTGCCTCGCGATCACGCGCAACTGGCCCACCCTCACCCCTACGCCCCCACCCCCGCCACTCGTCATTGGCCCGTGCACACGGTCTTCATGATGGATGAAGGATTCTTTCGGGTAAGCGTCTGTGCCGCGATAGGTCGCCACGCGAGCTTGATTACATATATTGGCACGCATGTCGGTCGCGATAAAGAAGACCAGGTCATCAGCGTTCTTGTGATTCGCGTGCAAAACGCCATCGAGCACGCCGGAGTTGCCGCTGTTGCTCATGTTACTTAGAAGCAAAGGCAAGCTGTCGAGTTGTTCGCTCACGCGCAGGCCCATAGCTGAATAAGTATACCGTGCCTGGACCTTCGAAGTAGACTTATACAGATCACGCATCATTCTCATGCGAGAGGTAAAGGGCAAACACAGACGAAGCGGTAAAGTTCGGGCGTGAGTCTTTGCCACGCTTGAGCACCGGCGTCCAGCAGGTCTTGTAAGTCGTCGAACGCGCGGTTT
>JBBRGG010000240.1:0-4873 GCA_038240875.1 Phycisphaerales bacterium
GGTAATCTCGACGAGGTTCGCCGGATTTCCCACCAACTGCGGGGTGCGTCTGCAGGGTTTGGTTTTGCGATTATCGGGGCCACTGCTGCACAGGTTGAGGAAACGATCAAGGCGGTCGATGGGCAAGCCGATGGAATGATGCAAGTTCGTCCGCTGGTGGATCAGCTCGCGAGATTATGTCGTCGTGTGGCGGCATAACCATTCAAACCGTCGCACTCGGCAAACTCGGAACCACAGCAGGACTCTCCAACCATGAACGGGAAAGTGAGTCAGTTCGACGAAACGCTTCCGCTCGTGCTCATTATCGATGATGCGCCCGAAGTACATGCGTTGTTGCGCTCAAGGCTCGCAACCGAAGAGATTTGCTTTGTCGAAGCTGCCACGGGCGAAGAAGGCCTCTCACTCGCGCAATATCGTTCGCCAGCGATGATCCTGCTCGATATTGACCTCCCCGGGCTCAATGGGTTTGAGGTCTTGAAGGCTCTCAAGGACGACGCCCGAACCCACACGATTCCCGTGATTATTCTTTCTGCCGAGTGCACTCCTGAATCCAAGGTGCGTGCGTTTGATCTTGGCGCGGTAGACTTTGTCACCAAGCCCTTTGAGTTTACAGAATTACGTGTGCGTGTACGATCAGCACTTCGTGTACATCAACTCGTGCAGATGCTCGCGCAAAAGGCGCAAATCGACGGCTTGACCGGGTTATGGAACCGCATGTTCTTTGATCGTCGCTGGGCCGAAGAGCACTCGCGCAACCAGCGGCAGGGGCACGCGCTCTCGGTCGCGCTCCTGGATGTTGATCACTTCAAGCAGGTCAACGACACCTTCGGGCATCCCGCCGGGGACAGCGTGCTGCAAGCGCTCGCGAAAACAATCGTGCGCGAAAGCCGCGCGACCGATCTAGCATGCCGCTATGGCGGTGAAGAGTTCGCGCTGGTGATGCCCGACGCCGACGTGAATGCCGCTCGGATCGTTTGCGAACGCATTCGTTTATCGATCGAAGCTGATGTGCTGCCACGAATTAATGGGCGCGTTATCACGGTTTCGATCGGTATCGCTGGGGCAATCGAACGCGTGAGCATCAGTGCGGAAGAGTGGGTCGAAACCGCGGATAAGAATCTGTACATCGCCAAGCGAAACGGCAGAAATCGTTGCGAGAGCACGGACATGAGTGGCAGGCCGCCGCTGCGCATGACCGCGTAACGACAACACGCTCCTTGCGGAGCGTGCTGCACTCGATATTAGTTTGTAAACGAATAATCCGAACGACACCACGCGCCTTCGCGGCGTTCACTTGGCCAACGTGCTGGGCTTACTCGCACCCGCCGGCTTCGAATACGGCGAAGAATACGGCGACGTCGCCACCATCGATGCCGCCAGATTGATCAACATCGGCTTGGATGAAACCTTGTTCGTACGCTGTTAAGAACTCGCTCAAGTCTGCGGTGGTAATCCCGCCATCGCAGTTAAAGTCGCCGACGCAGGCACTCGTAGAAGGCTCGAAGACAGCAAAACCGTTTACGCTTTGGTCGCCGACGCTTGTGAAATCGCCACCGATAGCGAGGCGTGGCCCATCGGGAGTGTTCATACCCTCAATGTCCAAGACTTGGCCGTTGATAGTTGGACCAAAGGGCATCCAGCCTTGCATGGTGAAGCGAGCAAGTTGGTAGCGTGCAACGTAGCCTTGATCATTGATGAAATCGAAGGTGCCTAGGCCAATGACCGACGCTTCGCCATCGATACCTTGTCCATCATTGAAAAGAGTCACTTTGCTAACGGTGGTTTGCGAATTTTGTGCGCCAAGAACTGTCCACGTGTTGTTAGGTTGTAACATCAGCGCCGAAAAGATTTGAAACTGTTAGCTCAAGAAATTACCGAAGAGAACGAGTCGTGGACCGTCTTGCGTCGGAACGATGCTTGCAGTCTGGATAAATGAGCCAGTGGTTTGAACAACTGTCGCGATCGATGGGCCGACGGGCTCCCACTGCGAACCCGTAAGCCGTAGGACCGATTGCCCTTGCGGCCAGAGCCCGGCGGTGCCCCAAGCGTAGAGCGTGTTGACAGAAGGCGTTTCGAGCTTGGGCGCAATGAAGATGTCGTTGATAGACCCTGATGCGAGCTGCGAAATGGCGATGTAGCTGCCGTTGGAGTAGCGTTCTTCGACGAGGCGTGAACCAGGGATCAAACGGAAGACGCGTTCGACGCCGATGAGTCCACTTACCAAGCGATATGGGGAGTTGTTCATCGACTCGCCGAATACGGCATTATTGCGATCAATTCCGACGGCTCTTCCAGCGAAAGTGGTACCGCGCGGGCGGATGATACCGCTGAGAAGGAAGCCGCCATCGCTTGGAGCTGCGGTGAGCGGAATTCCCTCGATGCCTTGGCTGGGCACGCTCCAAGAGCCGTTGCGATAGAGCAGTGCGCCGTTGCTGTTAGGTAAACCGTTCGCATTTGCGAACTCGCCGATGACAAGCATGCTGAACGGGGTTTCTTGATAGATGATTGATCGCACGCCTGGCCGCGTGACGCCTACGCCGCCTGCTCCGCCTAGCGGCGTGATCGTCGAACCATCAAACTGACCGATGGAGTTCAAGCGGGTGGTAGCCGTGAAACTACTGCCGAAGAGGTTGTTTGGAATTGTCGTCGTCGGCCAAATGCCATCGAACTTACCCGCGAACACGATCGGCGGTTGAGCACTCGAATTCGGCGCGAAAAAATCCAGGGCAAAAATCTGCGACGAATAGAACTGGCAGATCGACGAACAGAACTGGCTCCTGTTAAATGGCACACCCGAGATGTCTAAACCGAGGTCAAACAAAGGCCGCCACGCAGTTTCATCATTTGATCGAACCCCTGTGCGAAATCCGCCCATTTCATTAATATTTCCGCCACCAAGCACTCGCTCATCGCCAGAGCTTCGGCGATCCGTCTTGAACACTCCGAATCGATCAGACTGACCGGGTATAAACTCCCATCGCGTCCCAGCGGGTGTTGAAACGAGCCTAGTGTTGCTCCCAAAGCTACTCGACGACCAAATCTGTGATTCGCCACCGACAATTTCTACCCGAGAAAGAGCATCTTGACCTGATCCTACGAGCCCTGGAGGGAATCGCGACCACGTTGAGCCTGTCAAGAACTGTCCAGATACTCCTCCAGAAGTTATCCCGGGAATTGTTAAGGGAAAGCCACTCACGACGAGTGTTTCTACTCCACCAAGAACAGCCGTCGCCATCCGTGGATTTACGGTACGTTCGTTCGCTGCGATTCGGTCAACCGTTACGCCATCGAACTTGACGAGCGCACTCTTGTTCACGACGCCAGATTCCTCGAATCGTAATACGCCGCAGAGGAAGATGCTGCCATTGATCGCGGGGTAGATTTCCGACGCGAGCGCCTCACCTCGCAGGGACGAATCGAACGTCCAAGTCGAGTCATCCCACCGTGCGAGCGGGCTTGAAGCTCCGTCTGGACGATTAAAGCGACCCGTCGCATACAGGAACCCGTCGTTTCCCGCAGGCAGTACAGGCGTGTACTGCAAGAGCCCGATGCCAAGTCCATCCAAGCCTTGACCCATCGCCTGCCAATTCAAGCCGTTCCAACGTGCGACGTTGCTCGCCGGGATGCCGCCCGCGTGCGTGAAGTTTCCAGTCACGATCAACGAGCCATCGATCACACGCATCGCGCTAATTTCGCCGGGCGCGCCCGCAAACGTCGGCGTGCCAAAGGGCAAAGTGGTCAAAATTGGATCACATTGCGCGCCAGCGTTGTCTACCAACATGAAGAATCCGCCAAGGCTTCCCAAGGCGAACCAACACGCGAGGCCAGCGCGAGCCGACATCATCAGAATCCGGTTGCTCACATTCATGTTCGTATGCATTAAAAATTGTTCCATTCGTAACCCCTAGTGAACCCTGCCACATTGTTGAACACCCAAGTACATAACCAAAGTTGGATTACCATTTCCAGCGGCTGCACGAACGTCGCTATGTCTTGGCGGTGCTACTTCGCCAACTGGTTCGCGAGCGGGTTCGCAAGCGTGCTTGTTTCGCGAACGGCCTACATCCAATCCCTCACGTGTTTGAAGCACACATGACCAGCATGCGCACATCAAAATTCATCAGCCTAACTTCGGCCAGGCCCAGAACCCTGGCCAAGATTCGTACCACCGACTCGAAAGCATTCTCCTGGTATACAGGGCAGCCATCGCTTCAGGTTGTACACAATTGTGCCATCGAGGATTTTAAATGCTGGCGTTTGTGCGCCAGCAAGAGTGATCCAGCACTGAAAAAGCCTCAGCGAGCGCCAGGACTTTGTGGAAATTTACTTCAGGTGAATCATGAAGCTTCTGTAGCTCACCAATTTACGATGCGTTATGCCTCAACGACGGCGACGCGAGACGACCTAGCCGCCCAGACTCAACGGAGACACCGCGCCTGAAGCGGGAACCACCGTGAAGCCCAAGAAAGAACCCTCGGAACGCTATTCCGTCGCGGGAAAAAATGTTTGCACGTTCAGCGGCACGCCACAGTCGGCAATGCCTGCGCCGCAGTTGAGCACCGAAAGAATGAATGCGGCGTTATGCACGCCAATCGATTCGCCAATTGACATGCCGTAAACGGCGAGGTTGATGCCTTGGCTCATGGCGTTCCCAAAGAGCGTGGTAGGGAAATTGTCTACAACCGTTTCATCTTGATCGTTGCCTTGGTTTGTGGCAGTCGCACCCACGAGAACTGCGTCGGGCGTTGGGCTGTCAACGAGCATTTGATAATCGACGCAGAGACAAACGGAATGTTGCCGCTGAAAAACGCGAAGATACCCGAGAGGTCGTGGCGTGTGCAAAACTCACTGGCGAGAGCAGTCGAGCCGCATT
>JBBRGG010000241.1:0-4825 GCA_038240875.1 Phycisphaerales bacterium
TCGGACATCAACGTACTCGCGGACATTCCCGCGTCTACCGTGCCTTGTATTAAGGTTCTAGCAGTCGCCCGATCTCCATTGACCAACGCCTCGTACAACCGCCCGACAAGCATCTCGGTGTTCATTGTTACACGCCTGCACTTGCGTTCCGTTGGCTAGCCTCCGTGCCCTGGAACATGATTCGGATTGGTGAGTCGCTCCGCGGCTCATGTCGAACAGGCACGCAGCCCATTCGTTGTGTGATGGCAATCGGGCTATCAAGGCAATCAAGCACAATTTACCATACCCGCGCAATACCCATACATCTCGCGCAAGTATGCCCGATAACACGTAATTTGAACGCGCAAATTCTGCCTAAACCCCGCTTCTTCAGATTTCCCATCTTGCCAAATCAGATTCAAGCGCAGCTCTTGCCATTATTCAGGTACATATGCCCGATAACATACGCATATTCCCATTGTCAGGGTAGTAGCATTTACTTGCTCGAACCCAGCAGAAGAAATTGCCTTCACCAAATCCTCGCGCGGCATAAACGCACCTACTGACGCTGGCAAGTACCTATAAGCACCACTCTTGTCGCCACTGATCATCGTCGCAGTCCTCGGCATCACCCGCGCGCAGTACCACGAATTCAACCATCGAGCCGGGGTAAACCTTGGAGTGTCAAACTCCAGCACAATCAGCCGACCCCTAGGACGCAACACTCGCCTGAACTCCGCCAACGCCTTTGCTGGCTCTTGTACATTACGAATTCCAAACGCGATCGACACCACATCAAACGACGCGCTCGGCAACGCCAGCGCCATCGCGTCACCTTCCATATACAAGAGCTTTCCAGCCGCCTGAGCATGTTGCGCTTTCTGCTTCACTCGCGCCACATCCAACATTTGAGGTGTAAAGTCAACCCCCACCACCTCAGCAGCGGCGGAACGAAGCGCGAAGGCCTGCGTCAAATCTCCTGTCCCACAAGCTACATCTAACACTCGTTCTCCAGGGTTTACCCGGGCATGACGAACCGCAAACCGCCGCCAGACCTGGTCAAGCCAAAGCGAATGAACACGGTTGTTGAGGTCGTATGATGAAGCAATCGCCGCGAACATCCTCTTTACTCGCGTGGCCTTATCGCCAGCGACGTGCGGGTTGGCGAGGTTGGCTTCTTGCCACAGTGGCCCGTTTGGCTCGTCATTTGACGGCGTGGCAGTTTGGCGAGATTGGTCTGCGGGAGGTGTGTTCATGGGCATTGAAGTTGGCACGAAGGATCCTAGGGAATAGAAAGCGAGTCGGCATGAATCGCCTGATACTCCTCTCTTCGCCACTCGCAATGCCGAAGAGTCAGACAGTACGATGATTGTCGCGATACAGACTCAACAAACCGCAGTACCACAGATCGCAGCACCACAGACCGAAGTAGCACAAACTGAATTAGCATGAATCGATGTAGCATGAATAGATGTAGCATGAATCGATGTAGCATGAATCGATGTAGCATGAATCGAAGTAGCATGAATCGAAGTAGCACACGCTTGAGTGTGGGGAGTATTTCTATGAACGTTGGCACAACTGCGTTGATAACCCGCCGAAGCGAGCTTGCTTTACGTGGTGTTGCTTTACGTGGTGTTGCATTGGCCATGCTCGGTATTGTCGTCGGCGGCGTCCTCGGCGGCTGCCAAACCAACTCTACCACCGGCCGAAGCCAGCTCATCATGCTCTCTTGGCAAGAAGAAGTTCAACTTGGTACCGAAGCCAAGCCCGAGCTTGTCAAAGAATTTGGCGGCGAAGTCGCTCGTGCAGACCTTCGCGACTACATCACCGAAATTGGCCAAAGGCTCGCAATCACAACAAGTCAGGACGACGAAAATCTTGCGCAACTGCCTTGGGAGTTCACACTTCTTGATTCCGACGTAGTTAACGCTTTCGCACTCCCCGGCGGCAAAGTCTTCATGTCGCGCGGGCTCGTTCAAATGATGACCAACGAAGCACAACTCGCAGGCGTGCTCGGGCATGAAATTGGGCACATCGCCGCGCGCCACACCAATGAACGCTTTAGTCGAGCCGCGGGCGCACAACTTGGTGTGGGGATTTTGGGCGCGGTGCTTGGCACCGGTGCAGGCTCGCAAACTATTTCAGATCTCGCAGGTCAAGCCACGGGAATCGCGCTGATGAGCTACGACCGCAATCAAGAGCTCGAGTCCGACGCGCTTGGCATGCGCTACATGGCTCGCGCTGGCTACAACCCCGCGGCGCAACGCCAAGTCATGGAGATCCTTCTCAAAGCCAGTGGCGGCGCAAAGCAGCTCGAGATCCTGAGCACGCACCCGCACCCCGAAAGCCGCATTCGCCAGATCGATGACTTGATCGCAAATGAGTATGCAGCGACGCAAAATAATCCGCAGTTTCAGTTACGCGAGCAAGAGTTCAAAACACGATTTTTAAACAAGCTTGCTGCGGCATACCCAACGATCAGCGAGCCAATCTTTGACCCCGAACGCGCGAAACAAGAACGTCAAATAGTCATGCGAAACGCCGGGATCGATGCTAGCGAACATGGTGGGCATGATGGCTGCGCCGGGCACTGAGTGTTGTAGCATTAGCGTGACGTCTAATTGGCTACTACTTCTGTCTTCTACCTTGGGTGGTCCGGCGGCCCGAGCCGTTTGCCTTCCCAATTCGCCTCTCTCGATTCGCCCAGTATTCGCCTTGCTCATCAGCACTATCATCGCGATGCCACCGGCTCGTGCACCCTTCCCTGTATTCTTCAGGCTCTGAATCGTGCTCGCGTTGGTGGCATTGAAGGATGACCCATGCGCGACGCTTCCAGCAACCTCCACCCGCTTCACGGTTCAGCATCGGCGTCCACCGAACTCGCGACTATTCGCGCACGGCTCGCCAAAGCCGAACAGTCGCACCTTCTCCACTTCTACGACCAGCTTCAATCCGGCACGCGCGCCGAACTCCTGCGGCAGATTGCCGGTCTCGATATCGAATCTCTCCCCGAACTCGTCGATGCCTATGTCAAACAATCTCCCATATTTGAACTTCCAAAGACCTTAGGCCCAGCCAAGTACTACCCCAGCAACGCAATTACCCACAGCTCTTCGAGCGAAAGCAACTCGTGGGACAAAGCCAAGTACCACCACATCGGCGAAGCCTTGATTCGCGCTGGCAAAGTCGCCGCGTTCGTAGTCGCGGGCGGGCAAGGTAGCCGTCTTGGTTACGAAGGGCCCAAGGGGTGCTATTCCGGCGGCGCGGTGACAGGTAAGAGCTTGTTTCAAATGTTCGCCGAGCACTTGCTGGGCGCGATGGATCGCTACAGCGTGCGCGTCCCTTGGTACATCATGACCAGCCCGCTCAACCATGACGCGACGGTAGACTATTTCCAGAAGCATGGCTTCTTTGGCTTGTCATCACGCGATGTCACCTTCATCCCGCAAGGCGTCATGCCAAGTTTGGACATGAAGACCGGCCGCGTGCTCATGAGTTCTCCAAGCGAAGTCGCCACCAACCCCGACGGCCACGGCGGTGCGGTGCGCGCGCTGCACCAGTCGGGCGCGCTCGCCGACATGAAGGCTCGCGGCATCGAACACGTTTCCTACTTTCAAGTTGATAATCCATGCGTGCGAGTTCTCGATCCAGTCTTCTTAGGCTTGCACGCCTCGGCGCCAAACTCTTCGGGCGAGATGTCCAGCAAGATGGTCACCAAGACCGGCCCCGAAGAAAGAGTCGGCGTCTTCTGCGAAGGCGATGGCAAGGTTCAGGTCATCGAATACTCCGACTTGCCCATGGACCTTCAACGCGAACGCCTTGGCGATGGCACCCTGCGATTCATCGGCGGTTCAATCGCGATCCACGCGCTTAGTGTCGCTTTCATCGAGCGGATGGCGATCGACAAGACCTTTGCCCTGCCTTATCACCGCGCGGAAAAGAAAATTCCACATGTAGATCTTGAAACCGGGCGCATGATCACCCCCGAAAGCAACAATGGCGTAAAGCTGGAACGGTTTGTCTTCGATGCGCTGCCGATGTGCGCGTCGTCGATCGTTCTCGAAACCGATCGCATCGAAGAGTTTGCCCCAATCAAAAACGCGACCGGTTCAGACAGCCCGGCGAGCTCACGCGATCTTCAAACATTGCGAGCTGCAGGTTGGCTCAAGGCCTGTGGCGTGACCGTCCCCGTAAAGCCTGACGGCACGCCCGACTGCGTGATCGAGATCTCTCCCCGAACCGCGACCTCAGCGGCGGAGTTGAAATCTCAGTTGCCAGTTGGTTTTAAGGTTGTCGCAGGTTCAAAGTTTGTGCTTTGAATCAATTGCAATAAGAAACTTTTACAAGTACGCCAACTTTCACGAGCACACTATTGGGTGAATCTGAGGCAACGCCAAACCCGGTCAGTTTTTCAGCAGGCTCGCCAGACTCGCAACATCGCGTGCCCGGAGCTATTCATCCGCGCTTTGCACAGTTTACCCGGGCGCTTTCCAGCCGTGCAAAGCTGATTCGCTTTGGTGATGTGCCGGTGCTTTTGGCACACCCAAACTGGAGATCGGAAGCCTCAAGCCCTTGCCCGGTAATGCTTTGGATGCATGGCCGAACCGTGAGTAAAGAGATTGATCCAGGCAGATATGTGCGCTGGTTGCGCGCTGGGATCGCCGTATGCGCAATTGATCTGCCCGGGCATGGGGAACGGCTAGATGCTGAGTTGCAAAAGCCGACGCGCACGCTGGAAGTGCTTGCTCAGGCAGTAGATGAGATTAATAGCATCGTAACAAATTTGAAGTCGGCACAATGGGACGAACATGGACCTTTGGGTCTCTTTGATACCACGCGCATG
>JBBRGG010000242.1:0-4734 GCA_038240875.1 Phycisphaerales bacterium
CGTTGGTGTTGTTTGCGATTACCACCGAAAGATCTACGAATTGGCCCTGTCGGAGCAGGCCTGCCGAGTTTTCGATATCGACGATGAGGTGCGCGGTGCGTTTGGTCGCGTCGATCACCGGGCTCAGAAAGCGGACAACCCCTTCGCCTATGACGTCGTTATTCAAGCCGATTCCGCGACGGATGCGAACCTTGGATGGCGACGGCGTTGCGAGCCGGTCGATCAGTCCCTCAGGAACCTCGCCTTCAACTTGCACCGATTGAAAGTTGCCGATGGTCAGGATCGCCTCGCCGGCGCTCACGCCCGCGCCAACAGTTGCGTTCCGGCTTATGACGACTCCATCAATTGGAGCAATAAAGCGAAGCAAGCTCGGACGCGAAGGATCGATCAGAGCTTGCGTAGTTGGCTCGGTCTGATCGCCTGATCTTGGAAGGCTGCCACGAAGCGCAACGCCGGATGCGAGTGTTGCCTCGGCTTGCCGCCCTTGCGAGACGACTTCGGCTTTGGCCTGCACGAGCGCGACACCTCGAAGCCCAGCATCAGCGCGAAGCGTGATCGCGTCGGCCTTCTTCTGCGCGAGCAGGTTTGCCGAAACGGTCTCGCCGGCGCTAATTAGCCGCTGCACCTCCGCCTCGGCTTGTTCAGCATTTAGTTCAAAAGCTGGCGCTTCGATCTCCAAAGAGTCCACCCGCGACTGTGCTCGAGTAACTTCGGAAAGAATCCTTTCATGCTCCACGTCAAGCCGTTTGAGGTCGTACGTCAGCCGAGCAAGCTCGGGCGCGTCCAATTCTGCGACCACCATGCCCTTGGTGACACGGTCGCCAGGCTGAACCGCGATCGATCTGACAACGCCCGCGAAAGTTGGCGAAAGAGCAAAGGTGGCGTTGGGTTGTGACCTCACGATGCCTGTAATGCGAACCACGTCCTCGATATCTCCAAAGTCAACTTCAGCGGTCGTAAGGCCGATTGCAAAAGCCGTTGCAGATGATACTTTCTTCGGTGCGTTGGGGTCGAACGAAGCGCCCGCGATCTTGCCATGGCCTTCGTGAGCGTACACAGGGATGAATAAGGCGGCGGCCGCGAGCATCAAAGCGCCTACCGCAACAGCTGCGCGTGAGCGAGCCATCAGGAATCCTCCAAGGGGTGAGTGACCATTCAGAAGTTACTTAAGATTGAGAAAGTGAGTAGGGGGAGAACCCATACTCACAGAAAGCCGAGCCAGTCCGATAGACCAGAAACGCTTCGAAGGCGTACAGGCTCGAGTTTGCTAATAGGACAGGTTCACGCCCAAGCAGTTGTTCTATACAACGAGCGCGCAGTGAAGGTGCAGAAGAGAAGTGGGGGGTCTTGACGACGCCCCCAAATCTCGCAGGCTGCGAGAGTTTCGTGCGAGCGGATCGAGATAATCAATTAGAATCCAATTAACAATCGCAACGGCTTCCGGAACGGACAGCATAACGCTTGGCTTGACTGCGACGAGCACCTGCGTGTGGTTCTTTCCGCACGAGCACTCGCCTTGATCATGATGATTATCTTGATGGTGAGAGCACATGCCGCTGGCGTCAGGGTGCGAGCCTTGATGCGATGTGGCTGATTCTGCCGCAAGATCGAGGTCGTGATTAAGAACAAGATCGCGGCCAGAATCTCGGCCAGAATCGTGTTCGTCCTCGTGTGATAAGCCTTCCGCATGCGCATGGGCGTGAGCAGTTGTGTGCTGCGAGTGATCGTCGCAACTGGCACAGGCATTCAGCCAATCGTGGAAGTTGCAGCAGCAAAAAGGCGCCGACACCGCCAGCAGAACGGAAATCAAAATCCGGAATGTGCCGCCGCGTCGAAGCATGTTTCAAATAACTATATCGGTTCAACGAGCGGCACGCTGCAAGAAATGTGAACGCACGCAGAAACGACTAGCACGCGGGTTGGCTGGCATTATCAAGTGCCAACGTGTGAGAGACAACTCTTACATCGGTTTCGCTTGAACCAACTATTCACTCATTCTGTAGCGTTGTTCAAGCCTTTATGTGTCGTATCCAAGCCTTTGACAACTTCATCCAAGCCTTTGACGGAAGCATCAATGCCTTCTTTTGCTTCATCCAAGCCTTTGACGGTAGCATCAATGCCTTCTTTTGCTTCATCCAAGCCTTCAAAGTTTGCCCCAGTTGTTTCCACGATGGCGTTCGACACTTCGACGACGACATCTAACGGCTTTGCGATCGTTCGCCACCGCCTGTCGCTCGCCAATTTCGTTACCCTCGCCACCGCAGGCGAGATCGACATGAAGGCCGCCTCGACCCTCGCGTCTTCCCGACGCTGGAAAGCCACGCCGCGCGGCCGCGAACGCCAGCCTTCCGACTGGCCTACCGCAATGAGGCAGTGGCGACGAGCCAAATAGTCTACGCAGGCTTGGCTCGAATGTAGCGCAACACGAATTGATGACATACGGACTTGGGGTAGCAGATGCTCTTAAAGATAATCGGCGTGACTAGCTTTGGCGTGGGCGTAAGGTGGGGGGTGGGGAGTGGGGGGTGGGGAGTGGGGAGTGGGGGGTGGGGGGTGGGGAGTGGGGGGTGGGGTTATTACAAAGTCTTTTAGGTTTAAGTTGACGAACTCTTCCCGAAAGACGAAAGACTTTGCGAAAGACCTGAACTGATATTGCCAACTCGCTGTTGTCGTCTCAATCTGCATAGTACTCTTGAAAGGAGTGTTACCATGAAAGGTCGTTTCATCATGTCGCCGGGTGCGGTTGTGCTTCTTACCACCGCAGGTGTCTATGCCGCCGCCGTGATGCGCGTCCAGCCTACTTTGGGAGGCGGGAGCGATCTGCCCCCGGGGTTCTCGCGTGGCGCAGCCACTTGCGAGCTCGTTATGACCACCCCGTCAGCCGTAACGCCCTGAAGTTTGTCAAAGAACCCCCACGAAGACAACGTCATTGGCGCGTACCGGGTCTGGTTTCGTTTGATCGGTTGTGGTGTGCCCAGCCAGAACAGTGATCTGGTCACTCCCACCCCCAGGGCTATAATTAAGTTATGGTGATTTAGCTGGCACTCAAAATACCTCTAAAAATCAGCATTATTGATAAGCACAAAAAGAGAGTATTAGGTCATCCGAGTGTGCATGTATGAGTGGTCCGTGCCGAAGAGGATGGCACCTTGCATAGATGCTTCAACGGCCGAGCCGACCAGGCAATCCGGCCAATGGTTGTCTACCTCTCGACGCGAAGCTTTCTTTTGTTGACCATGTGGCCTCAGACCACAGCGATAGCACACGCACCATCGGCGTTATTCGATACACTTGCGCCTTGGGCAAAGAAGACGACCAAGACCAGCGCGGCCTTGTTTGAAAGCCACACCACCCCGAAGCCTGATGCCGCAGACAACAACGATGCAGGAGCCGCCGAAGACGCGGAGACAGCACCATGAAGTACCGTCACATGCTTCTGATCGCCACCGCAGTCGCGATGTTCTACGCGTATGTGCTTATCCGCCTGAGTTGGATAGAAAGCCTTTGGCCGACATACGGCGGCGACGATATTCGCAGCATGACCCACTTCGCCATCGCCACACTCGCCGCGTGGGTTGTGCTCGAAATCGCCGCCCGCCGTGAGAAATCTCGACGCCTTGTCTGTGATTGTGGCTACGCCCTTCACGGCATCAAATGCCCAGAGTGCGGCGAGCCCATTGGCGCTGACCATCGCCCCGCGTCACCGACACAGAAGTAGTGCGAAGTCTCAAATGCACGCTTGGCAGCATCGCGCATGTGCACCAGACGAACACGATTATCATCCAGCGATTCAAGCGGCAAGAAGCACCCTTGCTTCGTCAAGGACCTGGTCGCGGAAATGCTTCGAGAGTTCTCGCGGCGTGCGAAGATCGACATGATGCCCGAAGTTCGCGGCAAGTTCGTCCTGCATGTGAACCATCTCGACAAGGTCAGGTGTATGGCCTAGCTGGAACTCGATGAGAACCAACATCGCTCTCTGGCGTGAAATCATCGCGCAACATGTTTCCAAAGAGCGACAGCCGCGCGATGCCGTGGCGTTGGCATAATCTCGAGACTCTGCCCAGCGAGATATCGTGACATCCCAGAATCACGAGAGTTAGCGCAGGGAACGCTCGAAGCCGCTGTGAAGATCGACGCCAAGTTGGCATTCTCATCGACGGCAAGGTGCTCGCGGTAGTCGCCGATCACCACTCGCGCCTCGGTCATACGTGTGAACAGCTCCAGGTTCAGGCATTTGTCACACAGCTTGCCGTTGAAACTCACGCCCACGCCGTTCTGCCACGTCGCCCCCCGGCTCGATGTACAGCGGGCCCGCCTTGTTCTCCACAGCTATGAGCGCACGCGCTGGGCGATGAACTTCGGGCCGATGTCGCTGCGGATGTGCTTGGGACGCCGCGGGTGGCCAACAGTCCCGCCAGCGTCCGCACCATATCGCCCGACGTAAAGCTCCACGCCACCGGAGCCGCCATGCACTCGCGGGTGTGCTCATCCACCACCGTCAGGATCTTCAGCGGCCTGCCGTCGATGGTCTGGTCGTTCACGAAGTCGTACGTCCACACATGATCGATATGCGTGGCCGCGTGCCGCGTGATCCCGCTCTCGATCGTGCCCAAACGCCTGTGTTTATTGACTTTCTGCAGCACCTTCAGCCCGTTCCGACGCCACAGACGATGTACCCGATCCCGTCCCGCTCCCCCCACCTTGAACCCCTCCTGCTGAAACATCACGCACATC
>JBBRGG010000243.1:0-4647 GCA_038240875.1 Phycisphaerales bacterium
ATCCTTGCCAGCCGTGAGCGTGTGCTCGGACTCATTCGTGGCGACCTTGAAGAAATGCGTGTGCGGTTTAACACGCCACGCCTGACCAAAATCGAAGATGGTGATAGCGAAATCGATATCGCTTCGCTCATCCCCGAAGAAAACGTCGCAATCACGATCTCTCACCAGGGATACATCAAGCGAATGCCGCTGGAAACCTACCGCCAGCAAAACCGTGGCGGCAAGGGAAAAAAAGCCTCCGACGCCCGCGACGACGACTTCATCTCGCACGTATTCGTCGCCGGCACCCACGACGACCTGCTCTGCTTCACCAACACCGGCCGCGTCTTCCAAATGAAGGTATACGAAGTGCCCGATATGTCGCGCACCAGCTATGGCCGTGCGATGCAGAATCTCCTCCAGTTGAAAGATGGCGAACGAACCTGTGCCTTTCTCGCAGTCAAAAACTTCGAGCAAGGCAGCCATTACCTCACCTTCGTTTCCAAAGCCGGCATCGTCAAGCGCACCGCGCTCAAGGACTATCGCAACGTTCGCGCGGGCGGGCTCATCGCCGTCGGCCTGAAAGACGATGACGCTCTTCTCGATGTCACACTCACCGAAGGACGCGACGACATCCTTCTCGTCACCGCCAACGGCCAATCGATCCGCTTCAGTGAGGAAGACGCGCGACTCATGGGAAGGCCCGCCGCTGGCGTCAAGGGAATCGAACTCGAACAAGGCGATGAAGTCGTCGGCGTCGTTCGTATTCCCATGTTTCGTGCCGACGCGGAAGACACCGGCACAACCATCAACCCCACCTTGTGCCTGCTCACCATCACCGTCAATGGCTACGGCAAACGCACCCCCGTTGACGAATATCGCGTCCAATCCGAAGATGGCTCCATGCGTTCCCAATCTCGTGGCGGCAAGGGTCGCGTCGATATCAAAATCACAGAGAAGAATGGCAAGTCGATCGCCGCTCTAGGCATCATGAGCGACCAAGACGTCGTCGTCGTCACCAAGCAAGGCCAGCTCGTTCGCATGTCCGCCGAATCAATCCGCGAATGCGGCCGAGGCACCCAAGGCGTGCGCGTCGCTTCGCTCAACGATGGAGACAAGGTCGTCGCCGCCGCGCATGTACCCGCCGACGATGGCGCAACCGGCGCAACCATCGGCACCGTCGCCCCTATTGAAAGCAGTGGTCCAAGTGAAGGGCCAGCCTATTCACCAAGCGAAGGTTCTTCTGATTTGACAACCCACCCACTAACCGACCCACCAACTGACGCAACAACTGGCGACACGCCAACCAGCCAATCAGACGAATCATGATTGAAAATCCTGTTTGTCTTGGGTGCCCCTCTCTCTATGAGAAAGGTTTTGTATCACTCGCCGCGTGAAGGCGTTTGGCGAATATCGCTTTCCAGCAAGCCATCTTTCAATCGCACCACCCGCTCGCACCGTAGCGCAACGACGGGATCGTGCGTGACCATGATTATGGTGACGCCAGAGCGATGAAGCTCGTCAAACAAAGCGAGGATGGCGTTGCCCGTCGCCGAATCCAAATTACCCGTCGGTTCGTCCGCCATCAACACGACTGGTTTCGTTACCAACGCGCGAGCAATTGCCACACGCTGCTGTTGCCCGCCACTCAATTCGCGCGGCCGGTGATCAAGGCGTTCTTGCAAGTGCACTCGCGCAAGCACTTCCGTCGCACGCTCGGTTCGCTGCGCCCGAGGCATGTTCTGATAAAACAATGGAGCGGCGACATTCTCCAGAATCGTCAACTCTGGGATCAGATTAAACGCCTGAAAAATAAACCCGATGGTCCGACCTCGATACTGCGAAAGATCCGCGTCGCTCATCACGCCGACATCTTTGCCATCAAGCAAATACGTCCCATCGGTGGGGCGATCCAAGCACCCCAGCACGTTCATGAGCGTTGACTTACCCGATCCCGACGAGCCCATGATGGCGACATACTCGCCTCGCGCAATTGCCAGATCAACACCTCGCAGCGCCTCGACCATGACGCTGCCATCAGGCTTGTAGTAAATCTTGCGAAGCGCACGAAGTTCTGCGACCGGCGTTTGGTTCCCCATGGGTTCGCCATCTCGTTGAGCCATTAAACCAGATTGTGGCGACTCGATCGCAAAAGCCATGGGCATGTAACTTTCTTCGTAAAATAAATGTGCACGGATGCGATTCCCGGGGTCCAACAGCGACCATGGATCTGCGCACAAACCCGGTCGATTCACATCATCGACCGCCGTCGGCGGACTCGATCTGCAACCCGGCTAACGCCGAGAGTGGATCAGGCGCGAAGCGAAAGACTTTATCCAACCCGGTCGTCATAAAGACGGACCACACTTCATCACAAACCGAACACAGGCGAAGCTGCCGCTTCTTCCCATTAAGTGCCATCCGCAGCTTCAAAAGCTGGCCAATGTTGGAGCTGTTGACATAGGTGACCTGCGAAAAATTGAGTACTACGTGAGGCGGCTTGGCCTCGTCAACCACGCGCGATTCCATCGCGGCAAGCTCTTCTGAAAGTGCTGGCTCATCCGAGAGTTCCGCGATCACGATGTCGTCCGACCAATTTGTGCCCATTGTCGAGTTCCTATTACTTTTACCGTACCCGATCCGATGCCGCAAAGTTCGTTCAAGATTCCAATAGGGGAGAAGTGGAACTATCGATCAACTACTCTTAAGTATTTATAAATCAAAGACATACAGTGTATGCGACCCATGTGTGAAGATTGCGTACGAACACATCAATCCACATGTTGTGCAGTGTTTGCAGTCCACGCTGAGACGTCTCCGCCAGGCAATGACAAGGCTTGACCTGTGTTCACGGCGCGTTGGTTGCCGGAGTTTGAGTAGGCGTTTGGGCAGGTGTGGCCGTCGGTTCTGGCGACGTGCTCGATTGTAAACGTGCCGAAAGCGTGTCGAGCGCTTTGAGCCCATCGCACGCAGCCAAAAGTGCAATCGCAGAAGCCTCTATCGGCTGGGCCGGGTCCCAAGTAGAAGTTTGTATCCCCCCCAGCGCGACCTTCGGGTTCACAGCGAAATATCCCGAAGCCTCATCCAGCGTCAGTTGCTTCAAAAATCGAAACCCTGCGAGCATTCGCGTGAGTTCCGGCAGAGATTCTTCTATGCTTGTCAGGCGAGCATCGCCGAGGGTGATCGCTAGATAACTAATCGCGCGCGCGGAGGAAGCAGTCGGCAACGTCGCGCCTCCTCGGGTATAGACGATGCCACCGACAAGATCGATGCCATCGTCTCCTGCATCGGCTCGCGTCAATTGGTGCTTGGTGATGGTGTCACGCGCGTTGCGCAATGCAGCTGCCGCAGGAAGCTGGGGTGCTGGCGCAGAACGATCCGCAAGTCCCACCTCGGCGTAATACAGCCAAGGCAAGTGCATGACCAGGTTCCCCTCGGCCGTTTCGCGGTACACCGCGCGGATCGCCGCTTGTGCTCGAGCCAATACTTCGGCACGCTGCGCTTCCGCGAGTGTGGCATCGTTGCGCGCGAGCTCGACCAATCCCCACGCGACAAATCCGCGCGCTGCTTCCGGGACTGCTTTGTTCCAGCCGCCATTCATCGAGAATGCACTCGCGAGCGATTCGTGAACGCGAGGCACAAGAGCCTTGGCCTCTGGTGAATCGACCTTGTCGATCCCCGCAAGCACAAGGGCCGCCGCACTCATGGATGAGAACGCGACCTTTGTTGGTGCTTGAGAAATCAGCTTATTGCGGATCGAGGCAATCGCGCCGCGGGCTTCATCTGCGATTGGTTCAGGAACGCCAGGCATCGCGAGCCTTGCTTCGAGCGCACGCACCGTGATGGCAAGCTCGGGCGCGAACGCAGTGCCCGTTGCTGTGCCCGCGGCTGGGTTGTACGTACTCGTCCCGCTGCGGCGCGAAACATGTTGAGCTAGCTTGATCGACCACTCTTGAATGCTGGCTTTATCGATCTCCGACGATTGCACAACACGCTGCCCACGATACAGAAAGGTCGCGCTTTGACCTGGAGCAAACTGCGCAAGATGAGTGACCTTGAATCCCAAAATGGCCACGCCATGTTCGTCGGCTAGTCGGCGTGGCGAACTCTTCGGATCTGATTTGATCGCGAGGTTAGGATCCCCTGAAGCCTCAGCGACCGCACGCACCGCGCCGACGCTAGGCAGATCACCTCGGGCGCGCATAACGCTGGGGAACGTCAGCGCAATTGTGGTTTGGTTGTCTTTGGTAATGCGAGCCGCGACGCCATCCATCGCCGGGCGAACTCGAGTGTCAATTGCCTGCCAACTACTGGTTCCAATTGGAATAAATTGGCCACCTAATTCAAGAGAGATAGTCATTTTAGGCCCGAGCGCGCGCTTAGCTGCTTGCCCAACCGCGTCGTTGCTCCCAGGCAACCGAGCCAGCGCCTCGGCAATTGCAATGCGAGTTGCATCCCATGCCGCCTGCCCGTTGCCCAGCGAAGATGTGCCCCTGCCGATGATCGCGTGATCAAGCCGAAGCGTCACCATCGCCGCGTTCCCATACGCAAGTACAACAGGCTTTGTCGGCACGTCAAGCTCATGTACCCAACCTTCGACCATTGCAAAGACCTTCATCGTGTTCGTAGGCGAAGGTGGCTCGACATCGAAAGCCTTCAATACAGCTT
>JBBRGG010000244.1:0-4556 GCA_038240875.1 Phycisphaerales bacterium
GGTCGCCAGGAGCTTGACAAGTTCTGTGCTGACTAGTTCGGCTATGCCGGGCGTGATGCTGCTCGGCGCGATTTTCGCGGGCGCGGCTGCGCTATGGACCGGAGCCGCCGGGTGCGTGCCTCGCTAGTCTAAACCCAAACCAATGGTACAAACCAAAACGCTCGCCGAAACCAGGCGTGGATTTACGACGCGGCTTATGGAGCAGGTGCGAGGTTCGACCGCTGCGCCGACGCTGCCGCGACAAGTGATTACGGGGCGCGGGCCTGCGGTGATTTGACTCGGCGACGAGGATCACAACACGCTGACAGATCGGATTTGGTAATCGAACAGAGTAGCGAACGACGAATCAGCGAGGCAGATCCGCGAAGCCGGGATCATCATGATGATTCCAGCGTTGCGTAGCGGCTTTGGAAACACAGGCGTCAAGGAAGGCTCTTTGGGTGAGGTCGATGACGTGATCGGCGCTGCGAGTTATCTCGCAAGACAGCCACAAGCGTACCCGGATCGCATCTATTTCGCGGGGCATGGCAGCGGTGGCACGCTCGCGCTGTTGGTCGCTACACACAAACCGAACGATTTCGCGCGGTGATCACATTTGGCCCGGTTGAGGAAGTGACCGCGTTTCGAGAGAGTCTGTACAAGTTCAAGCACAAGAATGAGAAGGAAGTGACGATTCGCTCGCCGATGAAATGATTGAAGGATATCAAGACGCCACGTTGTTGATCGATGGGTCTGATGAGCTTACAAACGTGAGTTGGATGAAAGCGATGAAGGCGGCAACGACAAACTCGGCGATCACATATGTGCCGGTGCCTAGGCTTGATCGCTTTAATGGATTGGTACCTGTACTTCGCGCGTTATCGTGGAAGGTCACGGCGGACAAGTCGGTGCATGGGTTAGCGGTGGCGGGCCGGGAAAGCCGGTGATGCTGACGGCGGCAGACGTGCTCAATGAACTGTGGCGCGATTCGCGGTAAATAGCTCGCGCGATACGGCTGGAATTATTAGCGGTAGCATTTACTCAGCCTTGGCTTCCCATCGCGCGGGCGGCGTTGTCGTCGAGTCCAACATCCCAAGCATCGCCATCGCTGTGCCATAGCCACTGGAACGAGCAAAGACGCGATCGTTCCACGAACCATCTTCTTCTTCGCGCACTGAAAACAGTAAATTGTTCACGCGCCTGCGATATTCCGGGCGTTCCGCCGCAGGAAGCAACTCGATTGCCTGGGCGGCGTACCGATGCGCGAACATGAAGTAATACGGCGCAACACCAAAGGGCGCGACGTGCGTCCCTGGTTGTTGCTTGCGGACTTTAAGCCAATCCCAGTGAACGATGAACGCGTCGAGCGCGCCGCGAACCTTTGCCACTTCACCCCGGCCCGCGAGCACGAGGGTTGACTCAACCACGAGCATTCGGCCAACAGCGCCAGGAGTCGCCGAGCCTGTGCCGAAACGCTCGCCACTGGTACCGCTGTATGCGACCGCGCCAGATGCATAGCGCGTCTTTTCAAGGAACGCAAGCGCGCGATCGACCACGCCTGGGTCTACGTCGTATCCTTGTTTCTTGGCCTCAAACAGAGCTTGCAGCGCGGTTCCGGTCATGAAGGATGATGGCGCGCTAGGGTCGGCCTTGGGTCCACGACGAGCGTAATTCCACCCGCCTTCTTTCGGAATTTCGGTGGTTTGCAGCGCGTTCAAGTACCACTTGATCGCGGCTTCGCATGCGGCTTCCTGTCCCGCAGGAAAGCCCACCGAGCCCTTCATCGTGCTTAAGTACTGAATCGAATAGATGTACGCCCATTGGCGAACGTCGTACCCGCCGTCGTAGGTTTCGGGGGAGAGGAGCGAGATCTTGGTGCCGTCGCAGATGAACGCTGTAGCCTTGGCTACGGCTTCTTTGCGGGGCGCATCGTCTGCGTATCCTGGCGCGTCGATCAGCGCTAACGCACAGATCGCGGTGCCACCAACGCGATACCCCTCAGGAATCTGGCCAGCGACGCGATACACGCCTTCGTAAGGCCATTCTCTAGTGGCGGCATCCTCGCCCCTTTCCATAGTGCTTTGGATCTTGATGAGGTGAGCCACGCCATCGCGCACGGCTTGCTCGATTTGCTCTTTGCTGACAGCCTCGGCGTCTGGCCTTGGACCGGCGGGCTTTGGCGCGGGCCGAGCAGGCCGGGCGGGAGCAGGCGCAAGAGCCGGAGTCGGAGCCGGAGTCGGAGCAAGAGCCGGAGCAAGATCTTGTGCAGGTTGCAACATTCCAGGCGAAGCGGCGAGTGAAGCGTTGGCCGAATCACTTCGCTGCGTCGCACACCCGGCAAGCGAAAATAAAGCCATGCCTACGCCGCATAATGCCTTCGCGCGCATCGACAACCTTGCGTGAACGCGCGGGCTTGTATACAAGCTGCTCGAATGAAATCTGCTTGTGCCAAGACTGTTTATGTTGGCAACTAAAACTTGTGAGTGCTGCATGGCGCGTCTCCTGGTTCGTGAATAGAACCAGCCAGTAGCATACTCGAATTTCGTTCGCAGTGACCCGTCGGCTGACAAAACCGATGTACCTCGCCAAAATGCGAATCACCCTGCCCAAAGGCGATTTACGCCGCCCGTAGATGCCATTTTTCCGGGCGTACATTCGCTGGTGCGTCGGCGGTCTCGCGCCAATCTTCGGCATTGCGCAGCTTCATTTCCATCGACATCGTCTTGCGATATCCAAGCAAACGCACCACTTCAAGCACGTCGGTCCACGTTGGATAAGGCCTGTCATTAGCCTTTTTGAATGATTCAATTGCCATCAGGAACAGAAACTGCTCCTTGGTCAATTCGACTTCCTCGGCTCGACGAGTGAAGTCTGAAATCCTGCGGCCAGGCCCACGCAGACGCTCAAGTCCCGTCGTCGCATCGACGAACGTGTTGGCATCCGCACCTGTAGCGTTTGCTTCGCGATCAGTGTTTGCTTCGCGATCAGAGTTTGCTTCGCCCCCCGCTTGTGCCTTGGCAGCCTTGAGATCGCGCCGATCCACGCCTAGACGGCGATCAAGCACGCCACTCTTTGTGTGCAAAGGAACCAAACCAGACGCGTTAGGATTGGGTACATTCAGGGCGGGCGAATTGTCGCCATGCACATTAGTGGCAGGCGTAGTAGCAGCGGAAAGCTTGGACTTGTTCGACGACGCATTCGAATTCGGCATGGCTGGTCCCCTGTGGTCCATTCATGCCCCATAGGAACATGAAGTAGGCAGGCACCCGTGCACAAATCCAGGCATGGCCCATTGCCAAGCCTGAGACCCGCGCCTCGGCTACACACGACCAAAACCTTGCCTGTTGAGCGTATTCATTAGAGCCCGCACACCATGCGCGCTTGCTGAGGCTACCTCAACTCTTTGGGATCAAAGGTCTTCGTCGTCGCCTTCCTCATCATCGTCCAACCCTTCCTCTCCATCGACTTCGTCGTCGTCTTCTATGAAGTCTTCGTCGTCGGCAAACTCATCATCGTCGCCAAACTCATCATCGTCGCCAAAGGTACTGTCGTCATCGCCGTCAAGGTCGTCATCATCCTCAGAGTCGGCAACGATCGCCGGGGCAGTGCTCGCGCCCCACGCCTCGCGCAGCCCACTCGCCTCGCGCAGCCCATCAGGGCCAGTACCCGCAAAGCCTCTCATCACGCCTTCGTGACCTTCCGTAAGGGCAAAGCCGCCCTGCGTAAAGCTCTTTGCTCCAAGCGTCCCAGCCTTCATCATAAGAGTCATTGCCATGGCTCACCTTCTCTTCAGAGTCCGTTGTGCTGATCTTGGACGAGCCTTCTCGTCCACCCGCTTACTACTTCCCACTTGAAACGTCCGACGTCTTTGCACTATCAACTCGCCAACACACACATGCCAGAAGCGAACGATGCGTCGCGATGATTCGTTGCTCGCATGTATCTTGATCTTTCTCGTTTCGACTTTAGTTCCAAGCCCGCCTGGTGTTCATCATGTCTGGTCATGTCTGGTCATGTCTGGTCATGTCGGGTCATGTAGGGTCATGTAGGGTCATGCTCTGGGCCCATGGGCCAGCGCCGCGGCCGCTTTGGACGGTCGCAGCGCGGTCACGGGGCAAGATTGCAGGGCAGTCCGGCCCCGGGTCCGATATCATGAGCATCATGACGACCTCGTCGCACGGGAGCGTCGTACTCATGCTTGCGAGTCTCGCGTGGGCGGTGCTCATGTTGCTGCTCGGGCTTGGGTCGATGGTCTTTGGCGTCGGGATCGTTCCGATCCCGGTTTCGGCCGCGTGGTTTCTTGGCCTGAGCGGGGTCGCTGGCGGGCAGTTTGTGTTCATGGTGCTCGTGGCGGATCGGATCGTGCCTCGCGCGCCGCGTTCGTTGGTTGGAACGGCCGAGCTTGGCGCGTTTGTTGTCTTTGTGCTTGGCATCGCGACGGTGGGGTATCTCTGGGCGATGATTTGAGGATGATCAGAGCTTGACCAGAGCATGATCAGAGCGTGACCAGAGCGTGATCTGAGGATGTGATCAGAGGCGGGTGCGTAGTGCCTGACGGTGCGGCAGGGCTGGAGAAC
>JBBRGG010000245.1:0-4513 GCA_038240875.1 Phycisphaerales bacterium
TTGCACAACGATCTACGTTCGTGCGCTCGAGCATGACAAATGGGACGTCTACTACAAATTTTCCGAGTAAACCGCTCAAAGGCACCAGCACGAATACCATTGTCGTGTGGATCTTCTCTAGTTCGCAGCCGCCCAGATTTCTTTCATCGGCTGACATTTGGCGAGAAGTGAGTACCCTTCATGTCACTGACCAAGCAATCCGTTTCCGCAGCCGCCTCACTCATCAAACTACCCGATGGCCGCGATCTAGTCGAATCTGGCGCTCTGCAATGGGCCACCGCCTGCGATACCTATGGCTCATGCCGAATCTGCGTCGATGACGCCGGGATCTCCCCCACTGCTACCCAAACGCTTGAATCACTCGCCGCCGCCTTGATTGCAAAGATTCGCTCCCAATCACCTATTGATTCCTTTGTAATCGATTACATTGATCGCAACGGCACCGTCGTTCATACCGTCCGCCAAGGTGCCATGAAACAACCTCCACTCACTTTGAATGTTGGTTCAAATCCAAGCCCAAACCCAACCACAACCACAACCGACGGTGGCGGCCATTCGCCAATCAAAGGTCTCAACAAGCCACCCGCGGAACAGTCGCAAGCCTCTTCACCACAAGCTCCTTCACCACAGGGTGTTGCGCCTTCGATGCCTGGTGTTCGCCATGCCATCGCCGTCGGAGCTGGCAAAGGTGGCGTAGGCAAGAGTTCAATTGCGCTCAATCTCGCCGTAGGCTTGGCACGCCGCGGACATGCTGTAGGTCTTTTGGACGCAGATATTTACGGACCGTCGATGCCCACGATGCTCGGGCTGCAAGCTCTCGAACCTCAGATTTTGCGTGGCATGTTGCAGCCATTTGTAGTTCATGGCATTCGCTGCATGACCATCGGCAAGCTCGTAGACCCTGAAAAAGCCTTGATTTGGCGAGGTCCGATGGCGCACGGTGCTTTCAAACAACTTGCCGACCAAACCCAATGGGGTGAGCTGGATTATTTGATCATCGATTTGCCGCCGGGCACGGGCGATGTGAGCCTGACGATGTCGCAAGTCCTTCGCCTGACAGGAGCTGTGGTGGTGTGCACGCCGCAGAAAGTGGCGCAAGACGACGCGGTGCGCGCGACAAAGATGTTCCAACAGCTTGGCATTGAAGTAATTGGAGTCGTAGAGAACATGTCCACGTTCGTCGCCGACGACGGCAAGGTCTACGAGATCTTTGGCAAGGGCGGCGCGGAACACATGGCACAAAGGCTTGGCGTCCCATTTCTTGGAGCGGTGCCTTTGACGATCAGCCTGCGAATCAATTCGGATATGGGCGACCCAACTTCCAACTTCACCGCAAAGGGTGCAACAGGAATCGCCTTGGCGAGCGCATTAGACCGGATGATCGACACCTTTGAAGGGCAAGTTGCCCTCGCTTCCATGCGTACAGGCGGCACTCGACCAAGCCTGACAATTTCGTGATTTACCCAAACGTGTCAATCGCATTATTTTTGAACTTGAATCCGAATCCTGGATATCGTGGAAGACATAGGTTGATAGCAGCTGTAACGTTTAATATAGTCAAATAGACTTGATTTTGCGTTACTTTTCATACTGCACTGGAATTGGTGCATGCTGCATCTACACAATGCAGCGTACCCAACTACCCCAATCTGCCTACACGCTTAGAGCAAGAGACCATATCAAAGTGCTACACTGACATGAACCGCCTAAGTATCTTGCTCAGATATCTGCAATATGTGGTTATTGCGCATCCCTAGTGTAGTTCTGGGAATCCTAGTGAGTCGTTTGTGCATCCTAATTACAACACTTTGAGACGGCATACATGCCAAGGCAAGCTAGGGTAAGCTAGGGTAGGTTTAAACAAGTTGATGCGAGAATTTGAGACGAGTGTCAGGTTCTGACCGTTGAGGGTGTGCCAGTGAAAGGCATACTCGCCGAAGAGGAGAAAAGTTGCGACCCCGTCGCGACAGTTTGCGTGAGTTCGACTGTCTGTGCTGCGTAGCGTGCAACAATAAAATTACTTCGTGCGTGGGTTTTTAGAGAGGTGGGTGTGATGAAAGACGATCACACGATGGACGCGCTAAGGCGCGTTGGCGAACGGCTTCGAGCCGCGGTCGGCGGGCTTGTTCAAACTCTTCCCGAAGATGCCCGGAGCATAAGCGCGATGTCGCGCGTGCTTGAAATCCATAAAGCTACCTGTCAAAGGGTGGTTGAAGGGTTGAACGACAAGGTTGAAGCGGTCGAGGGATTGGCTCGGTTTCCGGGTGTAGCTGCGCTCAAGATGCACGCGAGCGCGTGCGAGCGGTGCGGTTCGTCGCCCTCGATCGTGGCCGAGACGCGAGCTGCAATCGATGAGTACGCGACGTTACTGCGGCGGCGCGGGCTGACACACGAGAAGGTTCGCCGAATGGTGATGGTGACGCGCGATCGTGGCGAAGAAGGCACGCTAGCGCAGCGTCGTCGCAAGGGCTTGTACGACGCGGCGTCGCTTGTTACTGGCGAGCACGCCGAGGCCAAATCGCTGGCGATACTAATCATGCCTGGACCGAGCCCATCTTCTTCTGAGATGGTGGTGATGGTTTCGATGCTTCGTGCCGAGCGAGAAGAGTTTGCCAAGCCGCTGACCATGATGGTGATGGGCGGGTGGTGGACACGCTTCCCAGGCATGGATACCGCGCACTTGCCTGAGGAAGTGCGCGATGAGCCGACGTTCCAGCTCATCGAAGACCTTTCCACAACTCCGGTTCGTGCGGTCAAGCTTGAGGCTGGGTCGGCGCGATCGGTCGTGCTTATAGAATCCCCGGCGGGCGCTATCGTTGACGCCACTATTCAGTTTCGGACTAAAAGCATGATCGGCGGGGATCAATCGCACTCCAAGTTTGTCACCGCGGCGGCGCGGATCGCGATTCCTATTCGCACGCTCATCCTCGATGTGCTGATCCATAAGGATCTTGATGTCGTGCCTTCGGCGACTGGGTGCTATTCGCTAGCGGCTGCACCTGGCGATCGAGCTGAGGGAGCTCCGGATCAGCTTTGGCACGAGCGGCTCGCGGACGCGCCGAAAATGCTTGAGTTTGACGCTGCCAACCCACCCGTGAGCACAATGACGCACGAAGGGGAACTAGTTCGGCGAGTGCTGGAAACTGGCCGAGTTCTGGCGGCGGACGTTCGTGCGTATCGGCTTGAGATCAAGTATCCGATCTGGCAGAGCGAGTATCGGGTGTACTTCGCTAAGAGCCATTCATCAATAGGCGCACACGTTGTCGTTCGGCCGACAACTGTGGCGAGCTTGTCAGCAAGTGGGTCAACAAGTGGGTCAACAAGTGGGCCACCAAGTGGGCCAGCAAGTGGGCCAACAGGAACGCGCTCGCAAAGGGCGACAAGCATCGAGAACAGGTGACACGAGTTGAAAAAGTCTCGCCGTTAGCATCGTACAATTCTCATGTACTTGTGGTATACAACTACGTGCTTTGGCGATTTGTTCGGATACGAACGATCGCCAAGTAGTGCGTCGCACTGAAATGATTGAAGTATTCGGGAGTTTGACGCTATGGCGAAGAAAGTAAAGAAGGCGGCTGCAAGGTCTGTGAAATCATCCGGCAAGAAGCTGGGGGCAAAGTTCATCGCCAAAAAGCCTTCTGGGAAAAAGCCTGCTACGAAAGAGTTGGCTACGAAAAAGCCCGTAATAAAAAAGGCGGTGGCGAAAAAGCCCGTTGCGATTGCCAAGTCAGTTACGAAGGCGGCGGCCGCGATACCCGCACAGAATCCCGAGCCATTGAATACCGGGGCGGGCGCCTCACCCCTAGACATCGGCCAGACGCTGGTGGCGATGTTCAACCAGGGCAAGCTCAAGGAAATTGAAGAAATGTACTGGTCGCCCGCGATCGTTTCCATCGAGGGATATGGCGTAAATCTGGCGTGGCACGGGCTGGCCAAGGTTGAAGCCAAAAACCACGAGTGGATGGCAGACCATCAGATTCATTCGAGCGCGGCCGAAGGGCCGTTTGTGGGCTCGACAGGGTTCGCTGTGAAGTTCAAAATGGACGTTGAAACCAAGTCCACCAATCAGCGGCAGGTCATGGAAGAAGTCGGCGTATACGACGTTCGCGACGGCAAAATCGTCCGCGAAGAGTTCATGTACTTCATCCCACGGACCTGAGCCAAAGGGCTAAAGGGTGGGTTCAGCGTGAGCTGTTCGTGAGGAACCAGAACTAGCAGATCTATTCACGTCTGGCATTTGGAGGCGGGCGATAGAGTGTTTGCCTGCCTAGAATTCTAGTCCCGTAGCCGTTGCACGCGAAACGGGCCAAATCCTGATGGCAGGGTGTGGCTTTGTGCAAGGATTCGGGCCATGGTGTATGGCCAATTTCGACCCCTTTTCGTCGTCTATATGCGGCGAGTTGGCGAGAAAGTAACCCGAAATCATGACCAAGTTGGTGGCTATAGCTCAGTTGGTTAGAGCACCGGGTTGTGATCCTGGGGGTCGCGGGTTCGAGTCCCGTTAGCCACCCTT
>JBBRGG010000246.1:0-4475 GCA_038240875.1 Phycisphaerales bacterium
GGGCAGTTCGCGGGGTGGGTCATCGCGTTTATCGGGGCGGGGCTTGATGAGGGTGACCATGTTACGGCCACGCGAGTTAAACTCGATGGTAACGAACTCTGGGAGGGGGTCTTGGGCCGCGATTTTTTTGTATGCATCGACGAAGTCGGCGAGGGTTTTGATTCGGGTGCCATTGACTGCGAGGATAACGCTGCCGCGGTTGATGGAAGGCTCGGCGAGGCTGGCGGGGCCACCCGAGCGAATGCCAAGGATCATGGCGCCATCGCGCGATTCGAGGCGTCGGGCGCGGACAATGCGATCGGTGATTTCGGTTGCGCTGAGGCCAAAGAGGCGGAGCGCGGTTTCGTCGCCGCGTTCGCGCATCATTTTTTCGGTGGTGATTGTGGTTGAAGCTTCGGCACCGTCGCGGAGGTAGGTGACGTTGAGAGCTGTGCCGATGGGGCGTTCGGCAATAGCGCGAAGAACCAAGGGGATTTCTTCGGCAAAGCGCGCGTTGATCGGGGCAGCGTCGATTGCGACGATGACGTCGCCGGCGCGAAGGCCGCCGCGGGAGGACGCGCCGTCGGCGTCAACGGAGTTAACGAGCACGCCGCGATCAATACCGGTGCGACGAACGCTCTTGAATGAAGCGCCGATGGTACTTCGGGTAACGACGCCATCTTTCACAAGTTCATCAACGATTGTGCGGACGAGTTGTGCCGGGTTGGCAAAGCCAATGCCCGAACCGCCTCGTGTGTTTACGCCAACAATACTGCCATTGAGATCGACCAGTGGGCCACCGGAATTGCCCGGGAGGATGAGGGCATCGTGCTGGATCCAGCGGGTGAAGACGTCGCTGGAAGTTTCAAAGTCGAACTCCTGGTCGGCGATGTCATCTCCCGAGCTGGAAGTGAAGACACGTTCGGTGTTGGAGACGATGCCCAGTGTGATGCTGCGTGAGAGGCCGAAGGGCGCACCCATGGCAACGACGTAATCGCCGGTTTCGAGCTTGGTGGAGTCGCCCCACGTCGCGATTCCGGGGAGGGTGCCGCCGAGTTTTTTAAGTGCATCCATGTCGATGCGAAGGACGGCAAGATCGGTGAGAGGATCTTCGCCGACGAGGGTTGCGGGAAGTTCGCGTTTGTTGGAGAGGGTGACGCGAAAGGTTCGCCCGTTTTCGACGACATGGTGATTGGTGACGACGAGGCCGTCGGCGGAGATGATGGTGCCGCTGCCGATGGAAGCGCCTTTGTTTTCCTGGCCGCCATAGTAGGAAACGCTGACAACTTGAATGTTAACGAGTGCGGGGAAGACGGTGTCGCGGGCGTGTTCGATTGCGCGCTGGAGGTCGAGCGGGAGCGTGTCGGTATTCTTTCCAGCTGCAGAGGAGGGGATCGTTTCGGTCGCGGGCTGCGCAGAAACTCGTGGGGTGAGGATAGGAAGTATGGAGGCCGAGATCGCGCCTGCTGCGAGGGCCGCGACGAGGAGTCGCTTGGAAACGCGGGATGGGTTGCATTCGAGTGGTGATCGCTCAATCATCGACATGAATGGACTCCGTAAGGCGAGTGAGAGGTTGCTGGAAGTGATCGAAAGTGTACGTTCGTGCTTGCACAGGGGTTTCGCGTAGAGCAGGAATAGGTTGTGCTTTCAACTCAGCAAAAAAAGTAATTTAGTATGAGGAAGATGCGGAATCGGACGATTCTTTGACGCCGCTGTGTTGGGTTTGTTCTACTGATTTGCTCTACTGAATTTGCTCTGCTGAACTGCGTGCTTCATGGGCTGGAATTGTGAATTAAGGCAGCGAAGTAGTTAGGGATGAGCGCTCGCAAGCACGCTCTTCGAGATTGGATGGTGGTCCAGCAAGCCCGCGTTGCCTTCAACTTGAAGGCGGAGGAGATAGGCGTAGCGACCTTGCGCGGCGAGGAGTTGGTCGTGCGTGCCGATCTCGGCGATTCGGCCTTCTTCGATGACGGCGATACGGCTGGCGCTACGGATAGTGCTGAGGCGGTGGGCGATGACAAAGCACGTACGATTTTGCATCAGGTGCGTAAGCGAAGCTTGGATGAGCAGCTCGCTCTCGGTGTCGAGGTTGCTTGTGGCTTCGTCGAGGATGAGGATGGCTGGGTCGGCGAGGATGGCGCGGGCGATTGCGAGGCGTTGTTTTTGGCCACCGGAGAGCTTGACGCCGCGTTCGCCGATGAGTGATTCATAGCCTCGGTCGAGTTTTTCGATGAACTCGTGGGCATTGGCGGCGATGGCGGCTTCGCGAATCTTTGCGGGGTCGGCGTTTCGGCGGGCGTAACCGATATTCTCGGAAACGGTTCCATCAAAGAGGAAGACGTCTTGCTCGACGATGCCCAACAGGCTGCGGTAACGTTCGACGTTGATATCGCGAAGGTCTACGCCATCGAGGTAGATGAAGCCTTTGGTTGGATCATGGAAACGAGCGATGAGGTTGCAGAGGGTGGTCTTGCCTGAGCCCGAAGCGCCGACGAAGGCGATGGTTTCACCTGGCGCGACGGCTATGTTGACCCCCTTAATGACTTCTCTTGGTTCGGCTGGGGTAATAGGCTGTGACTCTTTGGTCGTGCTTTCTTTGGACTTTGATTTCTTTGAGGTTGAAGCTTGGCGGGCGGCAGGGTAAGAGAACCAGACGTCGCGGAGTTCAATTGCGCCATTGGTTGTGGCGCGGTCGACGAAGATGCCTTCGCGATGACCTTGGAACTCGACGTCTTCGGCGAGGAGGTCTTGGACGCGGTCCATAGCGGCGAGGTTGGTCTGGGTGTTGGTTGCAGTTGAGGTGAGGGTTTCGAGTGGGCCAAGGAGCATGAGGAGGTATGTCATGAACATCATGACGTCGCCGATGGTGATGGATTTGTTGATGACGCCCAAGCCGCCATAGACGAGAACTCCGGCGGTAGCGGCGGGAATCATGACGCCCCAGGCGATTTCGATGCCTCGCGACCACCACCAGGTAAGGATCTCGATACGGGTCATGTAGTGCTGCGCGGAAGTAAAGCGTGCGGCTTCGGCGCGTTCGCGGCCAAAGCCACGGACGATGCGCATGCCGCCGAAGGCTTCGACGGTGGTGGCATCGATGCCTTGGCGGACAACTTTGGCGTCTCGAAAGAGGGGGCGTAGGCGAGCGATCCAGGTTCGGTGCGTGACCCAGACGACGGGGAGGAGCATGAGCCCGCCGACGAGCATGCGCCAATCAACAAAGGCGAGAATGAAAAGGGTGCCGACGAGTTGGATGACGGCTCGCCAAGGGTTGTAAACCATGTTGAAGAGGAGTTCGCCGGCGAGGCCTGCGTCGTCGCGAAGGATGCTAGCGAGGCCACCAGATTTATATTGATAGATTCGATGTAATGGTAGCTTTGCGGCGTGGTCAAAGGCTTTGGTACGAAGCTCGGCTTGGATGCGTTTGGTGACGCGGGTGGTTTGCCAACGACCAACGGTACCGATGCTAACGGCGAGGAGGGCAAGAAGGAGCATCGCCAAGCCGATGGCCCAGAGAAGGCGGGTTCGGTTGGCGAGCGTGTCGTCACCGAAGCCGAGCCAGTCGCGAGCCCAAGGCACGACTCCGGAGGGGCCGGGCGTGTCGAGCATGGCGTAATCGATGGCGAACTTGCTTCCTGCGGGGACAGCAAGACCTAGAAGCGTCGTGATAGTGAGCGTTGTGAGCGCGAGATAAATGGCGGGACGATGGGCTTTGGTGTGGGACCAGAAGGCTCCGAAGAGGGCGCGGAATGATCGAGTGCGTTTGAGCTTGTCAGCTTTCGAAGCGCGATCTTCGGGGGAGATGCGTTTCCAGGCCGGATCGGTCCGGCGACGGGTTTGATACTCGGTAAATCGGCCGCGACTACTTGCCCTATCGAATGCCATTAGACGATAGTAGCGAGGCGCATGCGACTTTCGCAGCGCGAGGATCGGAAGGTGTAGTATGCTTGGATAAAGCTGTTATCAGGGGTAATTGCCGAGTTGTTCGATGTGCTGTTGCTAGTACTTTCTTTGGCTTTGGTTAGCCAAGTTTGCTCAAAGAGGGATCGTGTGTTATGCAGAGGAACTTTGCTCATGCATGCGTCGCGGCTGATCACGCGCTTGCTTCAACGATTGGTACGCGGGTTTTGCGTGAGGGTGGGAACGCGGTTGACGCTGCGGTCGCGACAAGCTTTGCGTTGTCGGTGTGCAGGCCTTATTCGTGCGGAATTGGCGGCGGCGGGTTTATGGTGATCAGCTTACCCGTAGGAGCCAAGACGCGAAATGAGACATTACATGAGCCGCTGATTACGACCATTGATTATCGCGAGACGGCTCCCGCGGCTATGACGTCGGCGTGGTTTGAGCATGATCTGGATGCGGACGCGACGACACATGGCGGAAAGGCGGTGGGCACGCCGGGGCATGTCGCCGGGATGCTCTACGCGCTTGAGATGTTTGGAACTTTGAGGCGCGAAGAAGTGCTCGCACCTGCAATTGAGTTGGCGAAGAAGGGG
>JBBRGG010000247.1:0-4440 GCA_038240875.1 Phycisphaerales bacterium
TTCAGACCGCCATATTCAGACCGCCATATTCAGACCGCCATATTCAGACCTCAGTTCTTGGAGCCGCGCTTAATGAAAGTTCTCATCGCCGACAAGTTCGAGAAAATCGGTATCGATGGCCTCGCCGCCCTGGGCTGCACCATCATCAATCAACCAGGCCTAGGCACCGACAAACTCGGCCCCGCACTCGCCGCCCAAAGGCCCGACGTTCTCGTCGTCCGCTCCACCAAGGTCCCCGCCGCCGTCCTCGAACACGCCGCCAGCGTCAAGGTCATCGTCCGCGCTGGCGCGGGCGTTGACAACATCGATGTCGCTGCCGCTACCGCGCAAGGCATCAAGGTCTGCAACTGCCCAGGGATGAACGCCGTCGCAGTCGCCGAACTCACCATTGGCCTACTCATCTGCTGCGATCGGCGAATTCCCGATCAAGTCATACTCCAGCGCTCCGGCCAATGGAACAAAAAAGAATTTGGCAAGACCGGCCCAGGCGGCGCACGTGGCCTCAAAGGCTTGACCCTTGGCGTTGTCGGCGTCGGCGCAATCGGCCAGGAAGTCATCAAGCGCGCCGTCGCCTTCGGCATGCACGTCGTCGTCTGGTCACGTGGCATCACCCCCCAGCACGCCGCCGCCCTCAACTGCGAATTTGGTGGCGTAAACACGCCCGATCTTCTTGCGCTCGCCAATCGCGCCGACGCCATCTCCGTCCATCTTCCTCTCGCCGACACGACCAAAAAACTCTTCAACAAAGCCTTCTTCGACGCAATGAAAGACAGCGCGTATTTCATCAACACATCGCGAGGCCCCTTGGTCGACGAAGCCGCCCTTCGCGACGCCATCACAACCAAAGGCATCCGTGCTGGCCTTGATGTCTTTGACCCTCAGCCCACCGACCCCGAGAGCGCCTTCGCCAACGAAACCGTCAAACTCCAAGGCGTCTTTGGCACCTGCCACAGCGGCGCAAGCACCGATCAGGCCCAGCTCGCCGTCGCCATCGAAACCATCCGCATCGTCAAGGTCTATAAGGATTTCGGTCGCGTCGAAAACTGCGTCAACGCCTGATCTTCCTATCCTCTGCCGTGGGCGTACACGCCGAACGCATCTTGATCATCCGCCCCAGCGCACTGGGCGACGTTGCACGCAGCGTGCCTGTCCTGGTTTCCTTGCGCCGCACGTTCCCCACAGCTCGCATCGATTGGCTCGTGCAAGATACCTTCGCCCCGGTGATCGCCTCGCACCCAGACCTGTCAAACGCAATTCTCTTCCCTCGCAAAGCCTTTGGCAGGTGGGTTCGCACGCTCAACATTCTCGCGCTCCTTCGTTTTACCAAACCTCTCCGCGAAGCTCGCTACGACCTGGTTCTTGATTGCCAAGGCCTTGCTCGCAGCGCGATCCTTGGCTGGTGCACACGATCGCGCCGTCGCGTAGGCCACAAAGAAGCACGCGAACTCGCCCCCAAGCTCTACACCCAGCGCGTCCACTCACCTATCGAGCGCCATTCCGTTGATCGGATGCTCGACCTGGTCGAATCTATCGGCGTACCCACCGACCGCTCACCCGCCGCAATGCGCCTTTATACGCCAGAATCCGCAACTGCGTGGTGGCTTGCCGACCCCGCGTATTCCGCTGGCCGATACGTCGTTCTCGCGCCAACCAGCCGCTGGATCGCTAAACAATGGCTCGCCGATCGCTTCGCTGATTTGGCTCGCATCCTGACCAGCAAAGGCATAAACGTCGTCCTTGTCGGCGGCGGCAACGAACGCAATCAAGTTGCCCCGCTTCTTGAACTTGCAACCCGCAACTCGCGCGTCATCGACCGCATCGGCGCCACCGACATTCCCAAGCTCATGGCGATCCTTCAAAAAGCCGCGCTAGTCGTCGCCAATGATTCTGCGGCTCTCCACATCGCCGTGGGCTTTGATCGCCCAGTGGTCGCGCTCTTTGGGCCTACACGCGTGCACCGCGTTGGACCATTTGGCCGCGATGCCGACGTGATCCAACATGTGTTGGAAGTGGGGGGAGTGGGGGGAGTGGGGGTGGCGGGTAGTAGCAAGTTGGCGTATCAACCCACCAATCGTGACGAGCCGAGTTTGTACGACCAGAGCTTTGACCACAAAGACTCGCGTTCTCGCGTGATGATGGCTCGCATCAGCGTTGAAGAAGTCGCCGCTGCGTGCTTTCACAAGCTCGCATCTAAATCGACATGACCGCAAACGTGCCGAATGGTCTTTTTGCCTTCTTCCGCCATATGCCAAATCACGAATAACCATCGCCTTCTTCTTCTCGAATGCTTCTGCCTTTTCTCAACTCGCCGCCCCGCGAACCCTTCGTTCCAGTTCCGCGATAACTTCATCTCGCGTGAGGTCCGACGTGTCGATGATGTCCGAGCCATCAGGCCTCACCAAAGGGCCATCCACACGGTTCATATCGCTCTCATCGCGTGCGATGATCTCGCGCAAGATCGCGCCCTCGTCCGCGCTAAAGCCACACGCCCGCAACTGATCCGCACGCCGACGCGCCCGAACATCAGCCTTGGCATCCAGATAAAACTTCGCCGACGCATCAGGGAATACTACCGAGCCTTGGTCGCGCCCTTCGGAAACCAGCCGTGGGTGCTGCCGCGCAATCAGCCGCTGCTTCATCACCATGTGCACCCGCAAGATGCCGATGCCAGCAACAGGCGACACAATCGCCGTGACTTCGCTATCGCGGATTCGTTCGCCCAAGGGCTTCTGCCACGCGAGAATCGCGGGCGGATCGGTCGTCCAATCAAAGTGTAAGTCCGCGTCCTTGACTATTGCGACAAGCCGTTCGTGATCGGTGATGGCAATCTCATGATCAATACTGATCGCGGCAGCCGCCCGATACATCGCGCCAGTATCAAGAAAATCAAGCCCAAGTTGCTTGGCAAGTTGCCGCGCAACAGATGACTTGCCCGTCCCGGCGGGTCCATCGATCGTCACAATCACCGGGCCGTCGAGCCTCAACACGTCTGGCCTTGGGATAGAGATTTCCGCGACAATCCGCTCAAATAGCTTCATCGGCGACGACGCCTGCAAACCCATACTCGTTATAAAATCCAGCGCAAGCGCACTCGCAGGCGCGTCAATCGATGGCCCCCAACTTTCCGGCGTAATGTGCACCGGTTCGCCGGAGAGTAGATCCCCAACCGTGCGAACAGCAGGTGCGGTCGAGTTGATTTGAGTTTGTAAAATGCCGGTCGCTTTGGCCACGCTTAAGGCAGCCGCACTCGCCAACGCATCTTGCCCGAGTGAATGAGAGCCAACAGGGCTTTGTATCGCGTGTGCTGCCATCGCGTGCCTCCTGTCAGTGGTACTCAATCAGTGTTGAACTACGCAGCTTAAGGCTACACAATCCTGCTCAACAAATCCAACAGGGTGCGCATGATTCAAGCGTTCAAGCCACTCTGCCCAGTTCGTGCCAGGGTATGACATTTCTATTCACACTACCAGAATTCGTGTGCCTTCTTCGCTACTTTGCCGCTCCCGTCTTCTTATATCATTCCTTCGATCCGTGCCAGCGCCGCAAGCAAGGCGTCTCGCGACTTGATGATCCCCGCCGCGATGTCGCCCCCGCCACGATAATCAAGCGTGAGTGGGCCGTCATACCCAACAGCAAAGATCGATTCAAGCAACATCTCTAAGTCATACGCGGCGTGGATCGGCGCCATATCCGCATCAATCCCAGGCATGATCGACGACATCTCTATCATGAGCTCGTTATCATCACCTTCAACGTGCACTTCTTCCGGCTCGGCCAGCTTCTTTGTCAGTTTCGCCGTCAGCCTTTGCGCAAGCTGCTCGGTCAACTGATCCGACAAACTGCTCGACGCGGGCTTTGCACTCTTGCCCAAACTCGCGCCCAAACTTCCAGCAATCGCCTGCGTCAAACCAATATCCGCGGCCAAATCCGCCAGCTTCCCCGCAGTCTTCTTCCCCTTCGCCACCGGCTTATTCACATCTCGCGCGCCGTCTTTGCCAGTACCCTTGCCTTTGCTCTTTGATACTGGCGAAGCACCCGCAGCACCCGCGCGTCCAGATTCTTCGCCATCCCCACCATCCGGCGGCACAGGGGAACCCGCCGTCTTCTTCGTCGGCGGCTTGGTTCCAGAAGACTTCGATTTGGCTTTGCGTTCGGGCTTGTCACCACCCTTAAAACCAGAACCGCCCGAACCAGACCCGCCCGCATTGGTCCCGTTAAATCCAGCCTCATCAAACGAAACCGTCGACGCCGAAACAATCGTCGCATAAGGCGTCAATCTATGCATGTACCCCGCCGGGTCGGCAGTGCTCGCCGCAAATTGAAAGTCAGGGAACGTCCCAATCCGGAACCCGCCAACTCGCTTGAGTAGCTCAGTCACACGCTCAGGCCGAGAGGTCAGGCCAGGCGTGGGAGAAATCAAGAGCGATAGGTCGCGCTTCT
>JBBRGG010000248.1:0-4393 GCA_038240875.1 Phycisphaerales bacterium
ACCATTGCGCACAGACAAAGACCCCCACAACACAAATGCTCTTTGATCTTTCAGGACCATCAACCACACGCATCGCCATGATTGGATTCGAGCAAATATGCGAGATCACTTATCTCACGCTCGACAACTTGGCAAAACTTACTACGCCGACGCGACGTCGGTTTTTCGGTCAGCAAGTTTTATGATCGTGTGAAAGACAGCAACAGCGGCGACCGATCCTCCAACTTGACCGATCAAGTGCACCCACAGATCGCTCCATGCAATCAGTCGCAACATCCCAGCCGCGAGCGCGACCGCAGGATTAAAGAGTGCGCCAGATATCGGACCGACCGCAAGAATCCCCGCGAGTACCACGAACGCGATAGCCACCCCGAAAAACTGGTTTCCTCGTAACGCCTTTGCCGTAGCAACGTGCAGAATCACGTATACCAACGCGAACGTGAACACAAACTCAGCGAGCATCGCTGGCACTATTTGAATCGCCATCGGTTCTGTCTTCGCACCTGTCTTTAGATACATGACCACAAAGGCCGCCGACGCCGCCGCCCCAAGTTGTGCAACAAAATAAATCATCAACTCTTTCGCTCGAAGCACCCCACGCATCGCGAGCGCTAGCGACACCGCTGGGTTGTAGTGCGCCCCTGACACATGCCCGCCCGCATAGATCATCGTCATCAATACCGCCCCGATCGCCACGGGCGTCAACACACCCGCGCTACCAGGATCGATCACGCACATCCCAATCGTGAACACAAGAAAGAACGTGCCAACAAACTCAACAAGTGCTTTGGCCATGACAAGCTCCGTTTGCAACCAGTCGCATGCACCTACGTGCACGTGTTGCGACAAACCCTCGACGAATAGCTTCAGTCTATCCTCAGACCTCTTTACCAACATCCACAACTCGCACCGCCGCCAGCAACTCTAAAAATAAACGCAGCCTCAGCATGCGCCAAGGCCAAATGAAACGATCAACTCGAACTGCAAACGCGCTCTCAGACTCAGCAAACCCTGCGTTAGGCCTTTGTCTATCAGGCAGTTTTGGATACTTTGCCCCAATCAAGCCCAAATCAAGCCCAAATCAAGACCTGCGCCGACGCGCCACCACAAGCCCGCCCAGGCCAAGCAGCGCGATTGACCCCGGCGCTGGTATCAGCACCATAGACAACGCGAATCGATATTCGGTAGATTCGCCTCGTTGCTGGATCAGAAACGTGTACGTTCCAGCTCCAAGCGGATTGGTAAACCCTGTCGCTCCTTGAGCGATGCTTGGGTCGCTCATCAAAGGCAACAAATTCACACCAACCAAGTTTGACTCAGGGAGCTCGCCGTTGAAGACCGCAACGCCAAAATGTGCATAGCCCATGTACGAACTAGGGTTAAATAAGTTTCCTGAAAACCCAGTCCCCGAAGTGAAGCCTGTGAACCCAGCCCCATCGCCCGAAGGCGAGTTGAACAGCGTGTTGGTGTACCCCGACAAGAGAAAGCCCACAGGCACAGTAATCACGAAGAAATCTTGCGTGTCGTCGCCACCAGCGCTCCCGATGATGGTCGTCGTTTCAAGAATCTCAAGCAGGGTCGGAACCGTTGCGCTATTCGACAAATCGCCCGCGTCTGCCTCGTTGTACACTATCTGCGCGTATGTAGCCGCCGGCAAGGTAAGCAACGCCGATCCGACTACCAAGAGCGCGGCCTTCGTGAAATAACCGCATTTCATCTCAAACATGTGTGTTCCTCTTTGTGGTAAGCCCGGGCGCGGCAAAGCTGTCGTACGAAACGAGATGTTTTCGAGCGCAGCAGCTCTACTTGCTCACACAATCAATTTACACCACGGGTTCTGAAATGCCAGAAATCGAGCGACACTAATTGCGGCGTTGTCGTATGACACAATAACTCTTGACACGATCGATCAAGCACCAGTAGACTTTAACCGCGCCGCCCTGCTCTGATCCAAAAACTCAACCCCGCGCCGCAAGTGCGGAATCACGATCGAGCCGCCGACAATCAACGCCACATCCAGCGTTTCCCACAGTTCTTCATCGCTTACGCCGACCTCAACACACCGGTCAATGTGGTACGCGATGCAATCATCACACCGCAGCACGGCGGACGCCACCAACCCCAACAACTCCTTGGTTTTGACATCCAACTTCCCAGGCTCATACGTCTGGCCATCAAGCCGAAAGAACCGCTTGGTAACAAGCGAACCACCTGGTGCAATCGTGCCATCGGCTCGCGTCGCTGCACCCGCATCAGCGCGAGCGGCGTCGTCCCCCAGCACGCGGGCATTCATCTTGGTGCGATACGAAATAAAGTGGTCATAGCGAGCGGTCGGGCCGTTGGCGTCGTGCGTGTGTGCCATCGAAAAGAGCTCCCAGGCGTGAAGCGGGCGTGTTCCACATGGAACACATTTCATCGGCGCGAATCTCAGAATCGACATCGGCCAGGATTGTGCGCACACCGTACGCGCCTGATGCCCTGCCAGTTGCGGTACCATGCACATATGGGCGTGCTGCCAAATGACATTCCGCAGTCCGAAGCGCGCGAGGCCGCGACCGAGATTGTGCGCACATTGCGCGCCCAAGGCCACATTGCTTATTTCGCGGGCGGCTGCGTGCGCGATGAGCTATTGGGTTTGGTGCCAACAGATTATGATGTGGCGACCGACGCCGTGCCCGAGCGAATCGCGAGCCTTTTTCCACGCACCACAGAAGTCGGCGCGTCCTTTGGCGTGATGCTTGTCAAGATTAGCAGAACAATCGTTGAAGTCGCTACGTTTCGTGCCGACGGCGCGTACACCGACAATCGCAGGCCTGATTCGATTCGCTTTAGCGATCCGGTCGAAGACGCGCATCGGCGAGATTTCACGGTTAACGCCCTCTTTCTTGATCCGCTTGTGGCGCCAAGTGCCACCGAAATTATAACAAGTACGCTCGTCGGCATCATCGACCACGTCAATGGCGTGGCGGACATTTTGGCGCGCGTGCTTCGCGCGGTGGGCGATCCAGAAGCAAGGCTCGCTGAGGATCATCTTCGCGCGCTGCGAGCAGCGAGGCTCGCCGCCAAGCTGAGGTTCATGATCGAGCAGGGCACGGCGGACGCGATCCGCAAGCACGCGTCAGATTTGCGTGGGGTTAGCCGGGAACGCATAGGCGAGGAAGTTCGCCGAATGCTCACGCACCCAACTCGCGCGACTGCGGCTCAACTTTTGCGCGAGCTTGCTCTTGAAGCGCCTGTGCTTGATCGCGCGGCGAGCGATCAACCGCGCGCGAATAGTATTGACGAGCGGCAAGCCTTTCCGCGATTGGCGAACCTGCACGAGCGCGATGGGTTAGCAATGTATCCCATGTGCCTGGCGGCGTGGATGCTCGATATCGGCGAAGTGCCCGCTGCGTTTGACGCGAGCGACAAATTTGACGCGAGCGACAAAGCTGGTGCGTTACCAAACCTATTGACGCGGCTTCGCAAGGCTCTCACACTAAGCAACGACGACCGCGATGGCGTGCGCGATGTGCTCACGATTCACGCGGCGCTTATGACTAGTGGCGGGGCTAGTGGCGGGGCTAGTGGCGGGGCTAGTGGCGGGGCGAGTAGCGAAAGTAGTAGCGAGAGTGAGTGGGCACTTATGGGCGTGGCGAAGCAAAAACGCTGCGCAGCAAGGCGCTATTTCGCTGAGGCGTTGGAGGTGCTTCGCTCGTCGCCGATTGCTGCCCATGCCGACGCGGCGGTGAAGGTTGATGCAGAGGTCGCGGCTCTCGCACGCACGCACGGCGGCATCGCGCCAAAGCCATTGCTTGATGGCGACGCACTGATCGAAGCTGGCCTCGCGCCCGGGCCACGCTTTAAATATGTACTCGATCGCGTCTATGACGCGCAGCTCGAAGGCGCAATCAAAGACGCAGAAGCAGCGTTCGAGCTGGCACGAATGCTGTACTGATGAGGAGTAGGTTGGAAATGCAAAGGCGGGGTGAAATATAAACATGAGGCTTTCCACTGGTTCAGCGACGTGGCTTCATAACCTCCCTCCCCCACACCTTCATCCCTCCCCCCTGCCGCACACACACATGAGCCGTGGCAATGTGTAGGTGGTTCGAACTAGAGGTATGAAGACAGCCCACTCGGTCACGCTCGAGGTTTTTTTGGGGTGTGGCTCTTCACACTTTTAGCGCGAAGAGAGATTGGCCGCCCGAAGCTCGTTGTGCCTATGTTGGAAGGTTTGGAATTGTTCGGGTTGGGGGTTGGGGTTGGAGCTGGCTTTGAAGGCCTTGGTTACGATGAAAAGTGAACAATTGTCAAAAAAGGTGTCTCAATTGCGGCAGACTTTGGGTACCGTATGGAACAATCTTGATGGCTGGTGCGTCTAATTGCCTGAGTGGAGGCCACAGCCTGGCAC
>JBBRGG010000249.1:0-4391 GCA_038240875.1 Phycisphaerales bacterium
TGGGGCGTGAAGACCAAGGACCCCGACGTGCTGGTGGAGTACGTGCGTAATGCGCTGAAGCGGACGATTTGTAATTTGTACGCGTACGCGGGTGATGATGGCCGTATGCGCCTTGCGTGTGTTACGCTTGATCCCGCGCTCGAAGATCAAATTAATGCGTATGTTGATCGCGGGCCTGCGGGGACGACAATCACGATGCCGGCACGGGTTGCATCGCGCGTGGCGGACGCGATCAAGCGCGGGACGCAGGTGTTAGCGCAGAGTGGCCGTCAACCAGTGGTGATTGCTTCGCCACAGGTACGAGCCGTGGTTCGGCAGATTGTCGAGCCGCAAGTGCCGGGACTTGCAGTGCTTGGGTACAACGAGGTGGCGGGAAGCATCGATGTGGAGTCGTTGGCGCTAGTCGGGCCAGTAGCTGCGGACGACGCTCGATTGGCTGGATCTGCTGCATGAAATTGACGAGTTTGATGAGGAGTTTTTTGCATCTTGACACACGCACCAAAGAAGTGTGGTACACTCGGACCTCGTCCGGTTCGCTCGTTCGCGAGTCGTGCATTGTTTGATTCGCGGCTTGACTTGCGGTTTGACTTGCGGCTAGGTTTATGGAGCGAACTGGGCTTGGGTTTAGGAGTAGGCAAGTTTTTTGGTTGGTTATCGATTGGCTGATTACGAGCGTTTGTTCGGGCTCGTTGGCTTTTTCTGCAGAGTCATCGTGTTCTGAGTATGTGTCGACAATGAACAGATGAACAAGCCGCCTTTGAGTAGTCGAATGTGCGATGAGCGAGCGAGTGAAGCATGGTTGTGGTTGTGTGCAAGGTTGGGTTTCAAGTTGGTGTTCAAGGTGTTGGCAGGATGCCGACGCATGTGTCTCTCTCTCAATTTACTTCAACGCCAGGATGGCTGCGATGAACCTGAAGACCTACCGAGCAGAAACGATGGCCAAAGCTCTCGCAGAGGTCAAGAAAGACCTCGGCGGCGAAGCCGTGATTTTGCACACGCGTGCGTACAAGGTTGGGAGCGTGATGGGCGTTGGCGGGCGAGCGGTCGTTGAGATCACCGCGGCGGACTCTGCTCCACAGGCGTCGATCATGTCGGGAGTTGGCTCTTTGGGTAGTAGCTCGTTGGGTGTTGGCTCGACAGGATCTGGCTCTTCGGGTTCGGTCGGGGTCGCAACCCGCGCGAGTCGCACGCAAGCAGTAGCCACGAATTCCGCCAATTCGCAAAGCCGAATCACTGCGTATATACCAAGGCCAAAGGTACGTGTGGTAGATCCACACACCGATGACGCGCGCACAAATGAACAGCCAGCGCATGCGGTTGAACGATTCGAGCCTTCGCGCTTTGCTTCGCTTTCGACCACGAAATTCAATGAACGCCCACCAGGTATTGAACGTAAAGCAAACGATTCATTGCCCGATGGCTCTGATATGCCGCTGATCCTAACCCGGCCTAGTCCTGCTGTGGCTGCTCGATCCGTCGCGGCTCTATCACAGAATGCTCCAGTACAGAATCAAGTTGCCACGAGTGGCATGAATTCGCAGGCGCAAGTTGCACGAGGGCCACACGCGCTCGCAACCAAAGTCGAGTTTGCGCCAGACTCAGCCGCAGGCCTTGAGTCGCTCAAAGGCGAGCTTGCTGCGATCAAATCACTCGTGGGTCAGGTGCTTCGCTGCACGCGAGCCGCGTCGCTTTCGGTTGGCCATGCTACGGGAAATGAGTTTGCTGGCGCACCTGTGCTCGCGCTGGGTGGAATGCCCGAGCCGTTGCTCAATCAATATCTCGCGCTCCAGACTGCTGGCGTCGCAGTTGATCTATGCGAGATCATCATCGGCAAGGTTCGTGATGAGCTCGATTCATCCGAGCTTAGCGATGCGGGAGTTGTCGAGCATGCGATCCTTCGCCAACTGTCCAGCTTGATGCCAGTCGTTGGCGGCTGGACGACCTCGAATCGACTCAGCTCCGCTCGAACCGGCTCCGGTCGACTCGGCTCCGGTCGAACAACCATGACCGATTCGCACGATCCAAATCGTGGGCCACACGTGATCGCGCTAGTTGGTCCAACAGGCGTGGGCAAGACGACGACGATTGCAAAGCTCGCCGCAACGTTTAAGTTGAGGCAGAATCGCACGGTCGGCTTGATCACGACCGATACATACCGCATCGCGGCGGTCGATCAATTGCGGACATACGCGACGATCATCGGCTTGCCGGTGAAGGTTGCGATGACGCCGGACGAGGTTCGTTCTTGCATCGCAGACTTTATCGATTACGATATTGTTATTGTCGATACTGCAGGCCGAAGCCAGCACGATCGGTCGCGTTTGGAAGAGCTTCGCGCGTTGGTTGATGCGGCGAACCCGAGCGAAACGCACCTTGTCGTGTCGGCGAGCAGCGCCGAAGCGGTGGTGATGAAGACGCTCGACCGATTCAGTGTGATGGCTCCGGATCGGATCATTTTCACAAAGCTTGATGAGGCTGTGACCTGTGGCGTCATTCCCAATGTTGTGCGCTCGGCGAACATACCCATCAGCTATGTGACTACTGGCCAGGAAGTCCCCGATCAAATCGAGCCCGCCGACGCGTCACGATTGGCGCGACTGGTGATCGGTGGCGGCAACGCCGCGCCAGTAGAGTTTGACAATCATGCGGCACGCGACGACGACGCGAGTAGCAAGAATGCGTTAATGACCAAGATGAATCATAATCGAAACGCAAAGGAGGCCCTTTGACGCCTCCATATTCTTCGAGCAATGGCGTACCTGGTTCGGGTCCGCAATCGACGTTACCGCATGTAAACTCGGTTGGGATTTCTGCCGCAAATTCTTGCGGTAATACTGGACTCATTTCGGGGCGTCGCGCGGGTGCTGGGTTTGGCAACGGAGCGAATGGATCCAATATGCCCGGTTCGGCAGCTCCGAACGCAGATGATCAGGCTTCCCGGCTGCGTGCCCTTGTAGAAGCATCACGTCTCTCCGCGATTGTCGAACACGATACCTCCAAGCGTTTGGGTGGATTTGGACGCGCGGAGAATTTGCGTACTGCTGATTCTGGTCGTTTGCACGAGCCATCGCGTGTACACGATGCCACTCGTACGCCCGAAGTGATTCGTCGTGCAAACTGTCCCGTCATTGCGATCACTAGTGGCAAAGGCGGCGTCGGCAAGACCAGCCTTTCGGTGAATCTTGCTATTGCGCTCAGCAACCTTGGTCTTCGCGTGACGCTGCTTGATGCCGATCTTGGGCTTGCAAACGCTGATGTTTTGCTTGGGATTACAGCTACGACGCGGTTGGACGCCGCGGTTGAGTGGAACGCGCTCGAGCGAACCAATTGCTCGCTTCCTAGGCCGATTGCTTCGCTCGCGATCGATGCGCCCGGCGGGTTCCGCTTGATTCCCGGTGCGTCTGGACAGGCGCGGATGGCCGCGTTGAGTTCTTCGCAGCGTGCCAGCCTGGTACGAGGCATCGCTGATTTAGACCGCATCAGTGACATTATATTGATCGACACCGGTGCGGGGCTTTCCATCGGCGTGACCACGTTTCTCGAGGCGGCGGACATGACGCTGATTGTCGCTACTCCCGAACCGACGTCGATTACAGATGCGTACGCGGTGGTCAAGTGTGTGGGCCCGATGTTGCGTTTGGCGCACCGCGAGCCAGCCCGACGAGAACGCGGGTTTGGCCCGCCGATGATGTTAGTCGCGAACCAGGTGAAGGACCAAAGCGAGGCGGCGGCGGTAATGGGGAGAATCGACGCGACCTCACGCCGATTTTTGAACGCTTCGATACCGATGCTAGGCGCAGTACGATTTGACGCGGCGGTGCAGAAAGCGGTTCGCCAACGCGTTCCTATGCAGTTGGCAACGCCCAAATGCTCGGCGGCCCGCGATATCATCGCGCTTGCATCCGAACTTGTCCGTGTGACAAATGCGCAAGCACTTGGGTACGTTCAGAAAGCAGGCGTGCACAAAGAAACCAGCACTGCTAACGAAATCCGTGCTAATGAAGATCGTGCGAATGAAGCCGCTGCCAACGCCTCGACCAAGGCCGACGCGAAATCAGCGCTCGATGGCGTGAATGGGCATGATCAGCCAAATGTAATGATTTCTATTCAGTCTGAACAATGCAACGTCAATGGAACTCGAACGCGCTCGAGTAATGGGGGCGTTTGGGGCCGTCTGTTTCGCAAGGGCGGTAGAAGTGCTTGATTTGTTGGGTTGACCAGTTGGGTTGAATTGCTGGTGTGTGATCTCTCGCAGTTGCAGATTTCCACAGACTTTCCACACAACGCGATCTGCCGCGGCTTTGCTGCATGGCTTTCAAATTCGCTTCACGCGCAAGGCGTAGCACATTCACGCGCTTCGTAGTCGTTACATCCTGTAGTCGATTAGAGGT
>JBBRGG010000250.1:0-4322 GCA_038240875.1 Phycisphaerales bacterium
GGGTGGATGTCGCGCGGTCTTTGATTTGATTGACTCTGAAGCAAGGCCAACGGATTGGGTCTTGTTGATCAAAGGCTTCTGGCCGAATCAGACGTTCACGTACGAGGTGCGATACCTCGTGGAACAGGTGGAATTGACTCCACCGACGATCCAGACGGTGAATGCTCAACCGTTTACGATTTCTTCAGTTGTGGAGCCGGGCAAGGCCAGATGGTTTCGCGTGAACACGCCAACCGAAGGCTCGTTGCAAGTTGGAACGACCGTCGATGGACTCTTCCCATGCGTGCTGGAAATTGGGATCTTCAGCACGAATGGGACGTGCGTTGCCTCGACGGAAAGCGCGATGGCCAATGAGATTTACGCCCCGATCACTGGTGCGGATGTGGTTGCGGGTTCGATGCTCGTGGCGGTCTGTGCGTCGGATGCGCGTTGGTCATTGCCAATTGATGGAAGCTTGCCTTGGTCGCGCAGTGGCGTTGGGGTTGGCGAGTTGGTCGGAGCACGCGATTTGGCTGAGACGAATGGCGTGACGCGCGTCGATGGCGGGATGTTTCAGCTTCTCGTGCAGTACCAGCCGGTTGTATTACCTTGTCCGGCTGATTTCAATCAGGATGGTGGCATCACGGGCGACGATGTAAGCGCGTTCTTTATGGCGTATCAATTAGGTGACGTATCTGCAGACGTCAACAACGATGGCGGGATAACCGGCGATGACGTCGCTACGTTCTTCATTGACTTTGAAGCAGGATGCTGAGGGGCTGTCAATTGAGCTTTGCGTTTTTCAGGTGGCCCTAGCGGCCTGAGAGCTCGTGTAAAAATATGGAGTTGATAGTATTTCATTTGGTGTTCAGAGGCGTATGCACGTTGAAACAAACGCTGTTGAGACGATTTTTCTGGAACCAAACGCAAGCAGAATTGTTGAATAGAAGTAGGAATAGACATTGGCTTACGGGCTTTGTTGCCTTCTAGTCGAAGTTCTGGTTTGGCTTTTCGGTTTGGCCTTTCGAGTAGAGATCTTGAACCGCGACGACAACATTCGCCTTGGATAAATCAGCACATCGAACGTTCTGAGTCGATGGCTAGGCGTATTGGTATGTGAATGGGCCACGAGCGCGAGCCTTGGCCAGAATATTTGGGAAGATTTGGAACAAGACCACAAGGAGATGCGCATGCAGCGTTGGACGAATATGAAATCAGCGATGGCGAAGACGATTGTGATCTCGGCGGCGACGTTGATGGGCCTGGCAGCCATTACTGCTGGAGTTGTTGGCGTTGGCTTTGTGAACACGACGTATGCGGTTGCTGAAGACGCGCCAGCGGCCAAGGGGCCATACGCAGTTGATGGCGTGCACAGCTCGGTAGTCTTCAAGATCCAGCGTAACGGCGGCGCACCTTTTTATGGTCGCTTCAACAAGCTCGAAGGCTCATTCCTGTTTGACGACGCCGACCTTGCCAAGAGCATGATCGATGTGACTGTGCCCACTGATTCGGTTGACTCGAATTACCAGGGGCGTGATCGGCACTTAAAGAGCGCGGACTTTTTCAGTGCTGAAGAGTTTCCGAAGATGACGTTCAAGTCCAAGTCGTTTGCTAAGGCAAGTGATAAGACCTATACCGTCAACGGCAACTTAACCTTCCGTGGCGTGACCAAGCCTGTGACCGTCACGGTTCGCGAAACCGGCACCGGCCCGGCACGCGGCGGCGGCACCGCATTTGGCGCCGACGCTTCCTTCACCTTCAAGCGCAGCGACTTTGGCATGAGCTACATGCCTGATTCTTTGGGCGATGAAGTGATCGTGATGGTTGGCCTTGAAGGCAAGCGAAGCTAACGCGGCGTATTAAATTGACCTCTCTCGGGCCTACGGGCGTGCTGCGCGCGTGGGCCTTTTTTTTGGGTTGAAGATGATGGCGAGAGCATGATTGGCGTGTGCTGGCGTTGTTTGGTCACTGGAGATTGGATTGATGGACCCTGCAACGATGAAGCAGCTTGCGTTGGTGGCGGTGCCGCCTTTGGTGATTGGGTTTTTTGTCGCGCTGTGTGCGTGGTGGCGAGCTGGTCGGGCGAACGTGGGCCGGGCGAACGTGGGCCGGGCGAATGGGCAGGCTGAAGGGCCAGCTGGTACGTTGATCTTTCGCAAGGCGTATTGGGCGATTCCGCTTGCGGCGGGATTGACCTACGCGATCTTTCAACCTGTTGCGTTATCGAGGTTGCCTTGGCCGATGACAAGCTCGCAAGATCGGCCGATTGTTGCGGCGATAGTCGCGACGATCCTCGCGGTGCTTGCGCTCGCGGTGCGGTTCAATGTGTGGGGGAGGTGGGCTGGTCGATTGTTCGCGACAGCTGGCGTGGGCGCGTTCATCGCCTGGTCACCCTTGACGAATCGATGGAGTACGCAAGAAGCCTTGCTCACGCTGGGAGGCTTTGTGGTGGCGACGTTGGTGACGTGGTGGGCTCTGGAACGGGTTGCCGATTCTGATCTGTCGAAGGAGCCAAAATCGCGGCGTTCGGGGGGACTTTCGGCGGCGCTGGTGGGGAGTGCCGTCGCGGGTGCGGCGGCGAATGCGATGGTGATCACGTTCAGCTCGCTTTCGCTGGCGCAGCTCGCGGGGATACTGGCGATGTTCATGATCGGCGTAGCAGCGGCGGCGGTGATTCGGCCTAGGCTCAGCATCGGGTTTGGCACGGCGCACGTAGTTGCTTTGGTGACGCAATCAATCGTGCTTGCAGGAATGATCACGACGAGCACGCCCTTTGAGCGCGCGTATCCGTGGCTGGTCGCACTGGTTGCGATTGCGGCAGTGTTGGTGGACGAAGTATTTTTGAAGGATGGGATGGCTCGCGCTGGGCTGCCTGGGCGGCTGCCGACATGGGTGCATGGGCTGGCTCGCGTGCTTGCGGCTGCGGCAATCGTCGGCGTTACGATGGGGCTCGCGCTCGCAAACATGCCTTCGTTTGAATATTAATTGAGACACGCCAGCGTTGCAAGTCGTATCAGGGTCGCAACAGAGTTGCATGAACACGTTTCAGCGAAGTTTACTTAGAGCCACTTATGTGAATCTCAACTGAAAAACAGGCGCAGCTGCGTACATAAAGTAGTGCTAAAACCTCTCTGTTAGAGAGGGCACCTAAGAAAGCCCGGATTTCAACAAGGTTCGTATTACACGATTTCTCGGTCAGCGACGGAGCGTTCGGAAACAGGTGCGTCGAGAACTTCGCGAAGGATGATGGCTCGGCGCCAATCGCGTGGGCGAACGACAAAGCCGCCAACGGTAACGCTGACGGCGGCTCGGCGAGTCACGCCGGAGTTGCCCGAAGAATCGGTCTGGCTATATGCGTCTTCGACGGCCTTGGCGGATTCGGCGCGAGTCTTTTCGTTGCGAATCTCACGCGCAAGGTCGTCGGTAGCGCGGATGCGGTCTTCGCGTGCGGTTTCGTCGCGGCGGGCCTGACGCGAGGTTTCGGACATTGCCTGTGGGAAGGTTTGCTGAGGGCTCGATTGAGGGCGCGATTGCGGGTTTGCGCTTGAATTAGGTTGTGGGCGCTGTTGCTGATTTGATTGCTGATTTGTTTGCTGATCAGGTTGTTGTTGGCGCTGTTGACGCTGGCCGGAGCTTTGACGTTGGCTAGTGCGCTGAGGATTTGGACGTTGAGGATTTACGCGCTGAGGATTGGTTCGCTGAGGATTGGTGCGCTGAGACGGATTTGCCGGAGCAGGAGGGAGTTCGAGGACGACGCCGCCTGGGAGCGTGATGTAGCGAGGCGCGCCAGCGGGGGCGGTGGTGTTTGATGTCGAGCTGGATTGGACATTTACATTGGATTGTTTAGGAACGTTGGCCAAGTATTGAGGCGGGGCGGTAGGCCTTTGTGCGCTGGACGAGCCTTGCATGCTGACTTGGGAGCCGATTTGGTTTCTTGATTCAATAGCGTAGGCATCGGAGCCTGGAGCTCCGAATTGCTGCGAAGAACGCCCGGTGCGAAGTGTTTCGGATTGGGCTCGCTCCAAGGTGCGTCGCTGGTCAATTGCTTGACGCTTGTCTTTCATACTTTTGATGATCTTTATGATCACCGGGAAACCAAAGGCGAGGATCACATAGATGATGATGGGGTTGTCGAGGATAAATCTAAAGAGCGGCATCGTGATTGATAGTACGCGCGATGGGCTTTCATGTGCGAGGGGCCGAATGAAGGGATTATCCAGGTCATTGGACGGGTATATTTGGCTTGCCGGGCTTGTTAAGGTTTGGGCTAATGGAGATTTGGTTATTTGGGATCAGGCTATATGGAATCAGGCTGCGGGGTGGCGTACCCGGGTGATCACCCG
>JBBRGG010000251.1:0-4304 GCA_038240875.1 Phycisphaerales bacterium
ACATCGCCGTGGTCGATCCCAAAAGCTTTAGCGACGACATGATGGTGGACATCGACGTTGCAAGCCGTGCACCCGACAAGCAGTACGTGATCATCCCGCCAAACTCTTTCGCGCTGTGTGAAACTGTCGAGTACCTCGAAATCCCGCGCGACATCCTCGTGATCTGTGTCGGCAAGAGCACGTATGCCCGCTGTGGCCTCATCGTCAACGTCACGCCTCTCGAACCAGAATGGCGAGGCAAGGTCACGCTTGAAATCAGCAACACCACCCCACTGCCTGCTCGAGTCTACGCGAACGAAGGCGTGGCTCAACTCATCTTCTTCAAAGCAGATCAGGTTTGCCGCGTGTCGTACGCGGACAAGGGTGGAAAGTATCAAGACCAAGGCGGGTTGACGTTGCCGAAGGTCGATTAATCAAGAAGGCATCGAGTTAATAGGTATCAAGGCATCAAGGTACTTTGCCATGGCTGACTCAATCAATTCGTATCGGGATCTGATAGCTTGGCAACGGGCATATGCCTTGGGAAAGAATGTGTATGAGCTCGCAAGCTCTCTCCCTGAACACGAACGTTTCGGACTTGTTTCTTCCCTTCGACGAACTTCAATCAATGTAGCAAGTCACATCGCCCAAGGCTATGGCCGCGGGAACACGCAGGATTATCTCTGGTTTCTCAAGCAAGCTCGCGGTGAGATCTACCTCCTTGACACAACTGCTCTTTGCAATCGACTTCAAGCACATCTCACAGGACATGTATGACGCAGTGAAAGAACAATTGGATGAAGTCGAGCGGATCTTGGCAGGGCTGATCCGCAGCGTCTCGAACTCGATGCCTTGATGCCTCATGCCTTGATACCTGATTTCTGTCTCATCTGAACCCATGGAAGGGCGCACACCCATGAAAATCTCTCGCAAGTTCACCACCGCTGGTACCGATCCCTTTGCTTCCGTCACCTGGGGCAAGCGATCCAGCAAAATCACCAACCCCGACGGCTCCATCGTCTTTGAGATGAAGGACGCCGAGGTTCCTGAATCGTGGAGCCAGCTCGCCACCGACATCATGGTGAGTAAGTATTTCCGCAAAGCTGGCGTGCCTCAGTGGGTCGACAGCGGCGGCTCAACTCTCGCCCCGCGCATGCAAGCAGGCAAAGCAATCGACGCCGACGCCAAGCCCATGATGAACGAAGGTAAGCACGCCTTTGGCCCCGAGCGTTCCGCGAAGCAGGTCATCCACCGCCTGGCTGGTTGCTGGCGTTTCTGGGGTGAGAAGCATGGCTACTTCGATAGCAAGGACGACGCGCAAGCCTTCTACGACGAACTCTGTTACATGATGACGCACCAGATGTGCGCCCCCAACAGCCCTCAGTGGTTCAACACCGGGCTCAACTGGGCCTATGGCGTAAACGGGCCGGCGCAAGGCCACTGGATCGCTGATCACAACACCGGCGCTCTCAAACTTGCCGACGACGCGTACACCCACCCACAGCCACACGCTTGCTTCATTCAAAGCGTCGATGACGACCTCGTCAACGAAGGTGGCATCATGGACCTTTGGGTTCGCGAAGCTCGCCTTTTCAAGTATGGCTCGGGCACCGGCACCAACTTCTCTGGCTTGCGTGGCGAAGGCGAAAAACTGAGCGGCGGCGGCAAGAGCTCCGGCCTTATGTCCTGGCTTCGCATCGGCGACCGCGCCGCCAGCGCGATCAAGTCTGGTGGTACCACTCGTCGTGCCGCCAAGATGGTCTGCCTTGATATGGACCACCCCGACATCTCCGACTTCATCGAGTGGAAAGTGCGCGAAGAGATCAAGGTTCAAGCCATGGTCGAAGGGCTTAAGGTCCTCAAGAAGCATGGCAAGGACGTCGGCGAACTGTGCGAACGCCTCAACCTCAAGCTCGATTACGACTTCAATGGCGAGGCCTACGCCACCGTCAGCGGGCAAAACTCCAACAACTCGGTCCGCATTCCCGACGCCTTCTTTGACGCGCTCGATGCCAACGCCGATTGGAGCACGATCAACCGCACCAACAAAAAGGTCGATAAAACCTACAAGTCGGCAGACCTTTGGAACAAGATTGGTGACGCCGCGTGGCGCTGTGCCGACCCGGGCGTGCAGTATGACACCACCATCAACGATTGGCACACTTGCCCCAGCGGCGGCCGAATCAACGCGAGCAATCCTTGCTCGGAATACATGTTCCTTGACAACACAGCGTGCAACCTGGCATCGCTTAATGTCCTGCGTTTCTATGACTCCAAGACCCGCACCTTTGACGTTGCTCGCTATGAGCATGGTATCGACCTCTGGACCATCGTTCTCGAGGTCAGCGTGTTGATGGCGGCGTTCCCCAGCCGTGAGATCGCGAAGCTTTCGTGGAAGTATCGCACGCTGGGCCTTGGCTATGCCAACCTAGGCGCGATGCTCATGCAAGCTGGCATTGCCTACGACTCGGACGAAGGCCGTGCGGTGTGTGGCGTGTTGTCGTCGATCCTGACCGGGCGCAGCTACCGCATGTCGGCGCAACTAGCCAAGGAACTGGGCGCGTTCAATGGCTTCGACGCCGACAAGCCCAACATGCTCCGCGTTATCCGCAACCACCGTCGTGCCGCGCATGGTGAGGTGCGCACCAGCAGCGATTGGGAAAAACTCAACGCCAAGACTCGCCCCGTCCCCATCAACCACGCGCTCTTCAAAGCGGGCAAGATTCCGCTTTCTAACGCGAGCGATATTCTCTCTCGCGCCACGATCGCCTGGGACGAAGCCCTCGCGCTAGGCGAAAAACATGGCTATCGCAACGCGCAGGTCACCGTCATCGCCCCCACCGGCACCATCGGCTTGCTCATGGACTGCGACACCACCGGCGTTGAGCCAGACTTCGCGCTCGTCAAGTTCAAGAAGCTCGCCGGTGGCGGGTACTTCAAGATTGCCAATGAATCTGTCCGTCCCGCCATGCTCGCACTTGGATATTCCGCAGATCAGACCAAAGCGATCATGGCGTACTTGCTTGGCACGCTCACGCTTGAAACGCAGCTTCCCGTGGGCGTTAAAGGTGCACGCGCTGGCGAAACTCTTGCGGCGTTCCTGAAAGCCCGTGGCTTGTCCGAAGCAGACATCGCCACGATCAATACCTCGCTACCTGGCGTCTTTGAATTATCCTTTGCGTTCGCCGCATGGGCGCTTCCTGCTGAAGCACTCAAGGCATGCGGCGTAGACCCAGCCCTGGCGAGCGCTGACCCATCGTTCAACTTGCTCAAAGCCATGGGCCTTACTGATGCACAGATGGACGGGCTCAACACCGCGATCTGTGGCACGTCCACCATCGAGGGCGCGCCCCACCTCAAGGCTGAGCATGTTTCGGTCTTTGACTGTGCCAACAAGTGTGGCAAGTTTGGCAAGCGCTTCATCAAAGCTCAAGGGCACATCACGATGATGGCCGCGGCGCAGCCCTTCATCTCGGGCGCGATCTCCAAGACTATCAACTTGCCCAACGACGCGACCATCCAGGACATCAAGGACTGCTACCGCTTGTCGTGGGAGCTTGGCTTAAAGGCCAACGCGCTGTATCGCGACGGGTGCAAGCTCAGCCAGCCTCTCTCGTCAACCACCGACGAAGCCAAAAAGGAATCAGGCCAAAACGATTCGGCCACTTCTGAAGCAAAGGAAGCTGCTGCGGAAGTAGCTGCTGCAGGAGTAACTCTGGCGGGAAAGTCCGAATCGCAGAGCGTGGTCGAGGTCAAGTCGGCGGCGACTTCTCTCCCCTCGCAAACCACCAGCGCGACCACTCAGGCGTTCCCAGCGATTGGCCCAGCGATTGGCCCAGCGGTTGGGCCTGCCGTCGGGACGGCTGCGCCGAATGAGCCTGTCGCGCTTCCCGCCAAGCCCAAGCCACCTCGGCGTCGCTTGCCCGACACGCGTCGCTCTCTCACGCACAAGTTCAATATCAATGGGCACGAAGGCTACCTGACCGTCGGCCTATACGAAGATGGCCAACCCGGCGAGCTGTTCATCACCATGAGCAAAGAAGGCTCAACCATTGGCGGGCTGATGGACTCGCTGGGCACGTCGACGAGCGTCGCGCTGCAATATGGCGTGCCTTTGCAATCGCTGGTAAACAAGTTCAGCCATCAACGCTTCGAGCCCGCTGGCATCACCGAGAACCCTGATATCCCGTTTGCCAAGAGTCTGGTTGATTACATCTTCCGCTGGCTCGGGATGCAGTTCATTCCCGGCTACTACGAAGAGCACTCCCCTCGCGCCGCCATGATGAAGGAACGCGAGCAAGCCGCTACCAAACTAGGTGGGCAAC
>JBBRGG010000252.1:0-4290 GCA_038240875.1 Phycisphaerales bacterium
GAACGTGACCATCAGGAGCGACCCACCGACGACGAGTATCCACTTGTTGTATTTGCGAAAGGTGCGGAGCATGGGACTCCCAATGAATGTGGGCGTTGCACGCGGTAAGCGTGTCGAAAAAAATGGCCGAAAAAGCAAGAGGGCCGACCGGGAACGCCGGCCGGCCGCTCGGGGTCGGAAGAGGGTAGACGAGCCAGTGCGAAGAATCGCGTACAGGTGTTCGTCGGTTTGAAGTGTTCGTCGTGAGGTGTAGGTGCAGCGCTCGAGTAGACCGCGATTTATCGGTAGAATTCGATGATAAGGTTGGTGTTGACGTCGAATGGGATCTGGTCAGTGGCGGGGAGAGCGACAACGCGAATAGTAAATTCGGCGGGGTTAAGCTCGATCCAGCCTGGGATCTCAAAGCCAGCGAGCGATTCCATAGCTTCCTTGGCGAGCTTCTGTGCCTTGGGCTTAAAGGTGATCACGTCACCAACGCGAACTGATGCGCTGGGGCGGTCGGTTTTGCGACCATTAAGGAAGACGTGCCCGTGGGCGACGAGCTGGCGAGCAGCCCAAATCGTACGTGCCAAGCCAGCGCGACGTACGACGTTGTCAAGGCGACGCTCCATCATCTGAAGCAGGACGTCACCGGTATTACCCTTGTTGTGCGAAGCAGCATCGAGATAGATACGGAACTGCTTCTCAAGAACGCCGAAGTGATACTTGAGCTTCTGCTTCTCGTTCAGACGCACGCCGTAGTCACGCAAGCGACGACCGCGGTGGCCGTGCACGCCGTTAGGGGAGAGCTGGCGCTTGGAGGTATGCTTGGGAACGTCCACAATGGGGACGCCGACGCGACGCGAAAGCTTGAGCTTGGGACCGGTGTACCGGGCCATAAAGAACCTCCGTCCATCGACTGAACGCACAAGTGCGAGCGCCGAGGTGCCAAGTGAGTGCGGATTGCACGCTTGGCGATCATGCCGGGTGGCCGAGGCTTCGGTCCGGCGGGTTTGATCCGGGCACAGTGCCCAGTGGGAAAGGATTAAAGGCAGGGTACGAGGAAGAATCAACTGCCAGTGGCGCATGAGCTATTAGGTGTTGTGAGATTGGATTTTGACCGCGCTGAACTGTTCGCGCGTACCATCGATCAATGCCAACCACTAACCACCCTCGCTTGTCGTCGTACGCACAGGGAAAGTTGGATCAAGGTATGGACGCTGATGGTCTTTTAAAGGCCGAACAGTTAAGGCACAGCTTAAGCAGTCTTGGAACGAGCAGCGTGCGTGTCACACTGCCTCAACTCGCGGATAGTCCAGCGGACCCGGCTCCAAAGGAGAAGTGTGGCGTCTTTGGCGTATGGGGGATAAAAGAGCCTGCGCACATGGCCTATCTCGGCTTGTACGCCCAGCAACATCGCGGGCAAGAGTCCGCGGGCATTTGCGTCGTAGGTCAAGCTAGCGGCAAGTTAAACCCGGTGGTAAGCCAAGCCAGCAGCCTCGCAGCGAGCCCGGTGATCAGTGGGCACACAGGTATGGGTTTAGTGCCCGAAGTCTTCAGCCAACGCACGCTCCGTGATCTTGATAACCACGCCTACTCGTCGATCGGGCACAATCGATATTCGACCGCAGGCGGCAGCCTTTCCTGCAATGCGCAGCCATTGCTCGAACGATACGTTGGTGGGCAAGTCGCGCTGGCGCACAACGGCAATCTGATCAACGCCGAACCACTACGCCGGAGGTTCGAACGCGCGGGGCACTTGTTCCACACGACCAGCGACACCGAAGTGATCGTGCACTTGCTCGCAAGCCCCGAGCAGCAACGGTCGGCGGACCCGCTCGCCGCGACGCTCCGGCATTTACAAGGTGCCTTTTCGCTAGTGTTCCTCTTCCCTGATCGCATCGAGACGGCACGCGATATTTGGGGTTGGCGGCCTTTGTCAATCGGCGTGCTCCCGGGCGGGAAGTATGTTGTCGCGAGTGAAACCGTTGCGCTTAAGGTTGTCGGCGCGAAGTACCTGCGCGATGTTGAACCAGGTGAGATCGTGACAATCAACGACGCGGGACTTTCGTCGCGGCGTTACGCTGACAAGGCCAAGAGGCAAGCTATGTGCGCCTTTGAACATGTTTATTTCGCCAACCCAGCGAGCCGAGTATTTGGACAAAATGTTCAAGAAACCCGCGAGCGATTGGGTGAAGTGCTCGCGCGCGAAAGCCCGGTCGTAGCTGATTTTGTCGCGCCGATGCCGGACTCTGGGCGTTCGGCGGCGCTGGGGTTTGCACGAGTCAGCGGCTTGCCCTATCGCGAGGCCATCGTGCCGAATCGCTATGTAGGCAGGACGTTCATCAAGCCCACGCAGCACGAACGTGCTGCGGCGGTTCGCCTAAAACTCAACATCATCGACGAATTGGTCTTTGGAAAGAAACTCGTGATCGTGGACGATTCGATCGTTCGCGGCACCACGACCAAGGCGAAGATCGACCAACTTCGCGAAGCAGGTGCAAAGGAGATCCATCTGCGGATCAGTTGCCCGCCGATTCGCCATCCGTGCCACTTTGGCGTGGACTTTGCACACCGCGATGAGCTCGTTGCCAACGGTCGAACAGTCGAAGAAATCCGTGTGTTTCTCGGCGTCGATAGCCTTGCGTATCTCTCGCTCGATGGTCTGCTCTCATGCATGGTGCAGCCCAAGGATGGATACTGCTCGGCGTGCTGGAGCGGGGATTATCCCCTTGATCCAGATCACCCCGAAGGCGAGTTCATTAGTGAGCCTGAACAACTTAAAATCTTCGCGTGAAACAAAGTCTTTGCGTCTAAGAAAGTTCGGCCTAGCACCGCGTTCGGTCGAGCAGGCTGTTGATGAACCTCGCGCGTCACCAAAACGAGACTGACTTCTGGCACTTTGGGGTAGGTTTGAGGCCGGATTGTCCTCTGAAACGGCACGGGAAAGATGGTGCAAACGGTATTTCAACAGACTGCTAAAACACGATACTATATTAAGCAATTACACAACCGATAAAAATCGGAATTATTAAATTGGGTCATGACTAGCTGAGCTTGTGCGTACAACAGTGTGTAAGTAAAATTTTGTTCAGATTTTGGCCACGGTGGTTGAAACGGAACTCGCATTCTTTGAGGTGCAAGTAGAAGGTGCTCGGGTTTATTTCTCTGAACCACGCCAGTTGTGTATTGGCGTACCCCCAGAAGCTCATGACGAGCCAATTGGCCTTTACTGTGATTGCCACGGATGGTGTGGCTACTGAACTCGTTTGCTGTGTGATCGACCCGTACGTGCTTCTTGTAGCCCATGTCAACCAGGCTGTCGTAGCTCTTGAATCCGTCGGAGTGAATGACCGAGCGAAGGTCCTCTCTGCGACTAATCGCGGCCAAAGTAGTAGTTTCTGTACAGTCTTCGACGACCTCGGTGTAGACCATGCCGTGCCGCTTGCAGATGCCAAAGACGAACGTGTTCTTGCCAGCCCCACGCCCAGCCTTGCCCTTGACGCAACGCGGGCCGAAGTAGCTTTCGACTGCTCGGCCAAGCGTTCGCGCGAACAAGCGAGAAAGCGGTTCACGCTGTTGCGGTTGAGGCCACACCCAGCAAAAAAGAACTGCACGATCTGGACCGCCATGAGTATGCGGGCCACGTGACGCAGGAACCTACGAAAAATAGCCTTTGAAACTCGAGAACGGACGACATAGCGATTTTTCACTGTAAAACAAGCCTATCCCGGATGTTCCGGATAGCTCAGCTAGACATTACCCTCAAGTTTTGATCGGGCCAGCACAACAAGCATCAAATACCGCTATCAGGATGATGGTCACGACTACCAATTCATGAGTGGTGTTGTGTCTCGATGCACTGCGGATCATCGTGTGCCTTTGTGTATGCTCATGCACGCTTGGACTTGGGATTTACCGGCGAGATGGTGCGCGTTCGCCGCGCCACTTGCTTGATGTTTTCAGCGGGAACTTCACACTCGATGTGGACCAACTCAACGTAGCCGTCTTTTTGGACGGGCGGAGAGACGGCATTCACGGTTCACACTGCTTCGTAATTTGGAGTCGCTGACCTCGTGCGAGGTGGCTTGCCATTACCAAATCGGGATCGATCAACCTTCAATACACGCTAGCCGGTGTTTATTCCGGTTACGGTTTGGGCTACGCACACCCTGCACATCGCACTCGCAGATGCAGCCGCCGACAGTAAGTATTTGCAGGAAAGGAAATTATAAATCGGGGTGACAGGATTCGAACCTGCGACCTTGTGGACCCGAACCACACGCGCTACCAAGCTGCGCTACACCCCGG
>JBBRGG010000253.1:0-4275 GCA_038240875.1 Phycisphaerales bacterium
CCTACAAACAAAGTACTGCGCGATCTGGACCGCCGTGAGATCGGCAGACTTATGACTGAGGAACACACGAAAAAAACAGTCTTTGAAACTCAAGAGCGGACGACATAGCGGTTTTTCACTGTAAAACAAGCCTATTACGGATGTTCCGGATGGATCAGCTAGTCATGACCCTACAGTAAAGACCCCCTCTCGGAGAACGGGGGATACCAAAGCCAGCCCGAAATTTAAATGCAACTGGTATCACTCAAACTTCGCAGCAATCGCCGCATCGAGCGTGCGAAGCCCATCCCCAGGCACGATCGCAAAGGGCCACGTTCTTCGTAGCGCGATTCCTGCCCTTATTCGCTGCGCTACCAGATCTCTGTGCGACTCTACCAACTGTGCAATCGCTGGCGCGTTGGTCGCGCGAAACCGCGCCAGCTCTTCGTGCATCGCACGGTACGACGCCAGGCGTTCATGCTTGGGCGCGTATCGCAGCGCGCGAATAGTCTTTATCCAATCCAATTTCGTGGCAGCCGCACCCAATTCCCCGAGCATCGCCGGGTCGTGCGTCGCTCGATGGGCGCGCCACGCCGAATCCGCCACATCACGATCCGTTGGTGGCGGCGCTTCGAGCAAAGGCAGGTGAATCGTGGCGCTTGCAATTACAGTGGGAGCAAGTTGCCATGCGATGTGATTAGCGGTTAAGGCTCGCGACATGGCCCAGCGTTCGATCCATACTTCGGTGACACGGTCGTACACGCCGCCGCCGGTGCCATGGATGAAGAGATCGCACGCAAAGCCGCGAAGTAACGCCGTCATCAAGATGGCTTTGGGCGCGAGCGTGTAGGAAAGAGGCGCTATGCCTGAAGTAGCCCGACTTGGTTGGTCTTGACTTGTTTGGTCTTTGCTGACAAGCCACTCGCGCGCCTCGCGTACCCGCACGCCTAGCCTTGGCTTTCCTGCTTCGATCCGCCACAGTGGAAGTTCGATGGCGTTGATATCAATACTGCTGGAAACATTACTGCTCAAAATATTACTGCTCAAAACATTCGTAGCCGCGTTCGCGCCAGCATCAACCCCGTCCAACGGACGAAGCCCGGCTCCAGGGGCCGAACGCACCGAGGCGTTGTACGCCGTAACGCACGCGACCGGGTCCGCGACCATATCGCTCACAGCAGCGATAAACGCTGGGGTCTTTGCAATCGCAAGCGCAGAAACGATTGTCCACGTCGGTGCCTGGGGCGATGAATTTGATACTTCTGATTGAGCTGTAGGCTGGGCGTCGCGACCTATTTCTGCGATCAAGTCGTGTACCGCGTTCGCGAGTTGCAACGCGAGCGATTGTTTGTCCGCGTGCGCTTCGACGGCTCGCGCGATCCGTTCAAGGCCATCTTCAACATATGCGGGGATCTCATCCCCCCCACTGCTCGTACCAACCGCACCTTCGGCACTCAAAACTCGCGCGACCCGCGCAACCGGCTTCTGCAACCCCGTAGGCACACCTGCCAACGCTTCGGGCGCGACGCGCCACCGCCGCGTGACAAGCTTTCCTTCAGATTTCGCCGGGTATTCGACGAGTGCTGCATCGTTGTCGTCCTGATCGACAACAACATGCACCAGTATTGGCCGCACACCCGTCTCGCGTACGATCACATCGGCATGACACTGGGCCGCAAGCGATTTGGCAAGAATGCCGCTGTGCCATATGCCGGCCTGATGCCCTGTCATGATGATCGCGCGCGAGCCGCCAAGATCATCGAGCCCCAGTGCGTCGCGCGTCGCTAGTGACAACTCATCGCGCGAATGAGGCAAACCAATGTGCTTTATCTCTGGCCAAGGCGGCGCTGGAGACAGTAAAACTTTGGGGGGCTCATGCAAAGAAGTGTTCACGCGCGTTCAACATAGCACCCAACCGAACCCTCACGCGGATTGCAACACGAATTGTCGCAACACTCTGCCGATGCACCAGCGCTGATAGCTGCACCAGTGCCTGCGTTCCTGCCAGCGCCGACACTTGAACCATCTCCCGCGCTAGTTTGCTTGCCACATGCCTGTTCGATGACCAATTGTGCACGCTGCGCCCAATTCGCAAGCCCGCGAAGCGCGATCGTCGGCATGAGCTCGCGATGCCTGAGCAACTCGCGGTGCAACACCCGGCGATAGTGGCGAAGACGGCGTTCGGGATCATCAAGCCCGCCGCCAAACGTGCGATTAGGGTCGTTGTAAATCAAGCGAACCGGTAGCTCAACCACGCGTAAACGTTGCGCCGCGGCTTGCACCCAGAACTGCATCGGAAAGGCGTATCCATCAACCGTTGTATCTAGTTTCGCAAGCGACGAAACGCGATACGACTTGAAGCCACAGAACGAGTCGGTAAGTATGCAGCCAAGTCGGCCACTAAGCCTCGCGTTGATCTCGGCGGTCATGGTTAGGTTGATCTGGCGGCGGTCCGCAGGGGGACGATCAAGCCCCGTAGACGCGCGAAGATAGCGCGTGCCACTGATGATGTCGGCGCCGCTAGCATGGCCAGGAACTTGATCAGATCGAGCGTGTTCATTTCGGGCGCGATTCGCACTCGTACCACCGCGCGTACCTCCACGCGTGCCACCGCGAGCATCCGCTGCCTGTTGTGCCGAGAGAAAGTCGGGGATCGATGTGGGCTCGTGCTGCTCGTCACAATCCATGGTGATCAGCCAGTCATACCCATGGCGGATCGACCAATCAAATGCATCACGCATGCTCCGGCCATAGCCCATGTTCTCAACACGGCGGCACAAATTCACTGGATATTCAGAGGCGATTTCGGCGGCGCCATCGGTCGAGCCGTCGTCAACAATGAGGACATCCAGCTCTTGCCCACGAGCGGCAGCGTCTCGCTTCTGCTGCAGAACACGATCAAGAACGCTGCGGACATAGCCGTGTTCGTTGTACACAGGAATCGCAACAAGCGTCCGCATTCGGGAATCCTTCTTCGCGCCAGCGTATCGTGCGAATTGGTATTGTCGTGAGCCGTGACGATAGCCAACCAAGATGTAAACACGTATTGGATGCCTTACTACTTCGGCGGATTCACGAATCTGGATTCGCTCGGGATCGTTCGCTCATTTCGCCTTTGCCCTTGCAAACACGACCGTACCCGCGCGGTTGTAGCGTGCGAGCATAGAAATTTATGCTATAAATCTGCTGGTAATCTGCTCTAGTTCAGGTTGTTGAAGGAGTCGTTGCGTTGGCTTGATCAATGAAAGGACCGGTAAAGTGTGGTCCTTGCGCCGGCACGTCAGCATTTTTCCGCGTTCGTGCTAAGGATGTGAACGCCGCGAAACCAAAGGGTTCGTCGTTATCATGTTTAGCGGCCTCGGCTTGTTCCGTGGCAGATTGCCGAAGGTGCTGCATCAATTCGTCGGTCAACGCGTGAAACGCCCGGATCTCGTGCAGCGGCAGCGTAAAGACCTCGCCCTTCGGTGTTCGCACTTCAAAGACCGTGCATTCAACGTCCATCGATAGCGCTCGGTCAGCGGCCGACCCGGGCACGCCACACGCAAACAAAGGCGTCACCGACGCGATCGCGATGCGATTGCCCAACGTCGTCACGATTGCCAGGCGACCATCGAGCACGTCGGCAGGATGCGACGGGCGATCAACACCTGGAATGCCATTGGGAGCGGGGCCCATCGCGCTCGCAGTTGAAAGCGTTGACAACATCTCGCGAATCACGTTGTTCCAGAAAAGCTCGCGGGTCATCGCAATGTCTTGCGCTGAGGAGCGCTGCGGTGTGTCCATCGCTGTTCGACCCTGCGCCTCGTTGGGCGCTGTGCCTTCGGGTATCATGTCGGCGGGTGTTGCTTTGGGCATACTGGAGGTACCGCCATTGGTTGATCGGCACGATTTGTCGCGATTCGTTGCCATGCAAGATTCAATGCCGGTAATGTGCCCATGACACGGGCAGACGTGTATTTCGTGGGCAAAATACTCTCTCAAATATATCGCCCTCTTTGCCGCCAGGCTTTGTAAGAAGAGACCAAACCAGCCAAGCAACGCCTAAGTTCGAGGCGGAATTGTCATACGATCTTTCTCCTTCCAGGGTAATTGATCGAGACAGAATCGAGTAACCTTTGCCACAATTTTCACCCGGCCCATTTCCATCACCCGACCCACTTCCATCACCCGACCCACAATCACCAATTTCTACGCACCGTTCTCGTGGCTCGCCAACCCCCGCGACACATCCTTTTTTATTCGACCTAGCTGGCGCAAAACTTCCTTTCGACGCGGTTATCTGCGACATTGATGGCT
>JBBRGG010000254.1:0-4256 GCA_038240875.1 Phycisphaerales bacterium
ACTCCACCACCCACCACCCCCCACTCCCCACATCCTTCATCCTCGTCAACCCATGGCTCATGCCCCACACCCCCGACCAACACGCCCACCGTGCCGCACAGGAACTCCGCGACGGTTTCATCGTCAACCTCGGCATCGGCATTCCCACTCTCGTCGCCAACCACGTTCCAGAAGGCGTCGATGTCTGGCTTCAATCCGAAAATGGACTTCTTGGCATGGGCCCCTTCCCGCGCGATGGCGAAGTTGACGCCGACCTCATCAACGCTGGCAAGCAAACCGTCACCGCGCGACCTGGTGCAGCCTTCTTCTCATCCGCCGATTCTTTCGCCATGATCCGTGGCGGGCACGTCGACCTCTGCATCCTGGGCGCCATGCAAGTCAGCCAACAAGGCGACCTGGCCAACTGGATGATCCCGGGCAAAATGGTCAAAGGCATGGGCGGCGCCATGGACCTGGTCGCCGGCGTCAACCGCGTCGTCGTCGTCATGGAACACACCGCCAAAGGCCAGACCAAGGTCGTCGCCGAGTGCTCACTCCCGCTCACCGGCAAGCGCGTCGTTGACCTGCTCATCACCGACCTTTGCGTGCTTGAAATGAACAAAGTAACCCGCCGATTTACGCTCAAAGAACTTGCCCCAGGCGTCACAGTTGAAGACGTCAAGGCCAACACGCACGCCGAGATCGTGATCCCCGCCAACGTGCCGACGATCAAGTTTTAAGCAGCGTCCAAACATCGTTGGCCCCGCCGCAGATCTGCTTGGTACGCTCGTTCAATGAACACGCAATGGTTCGACGCGCATCTCGACCTTGCATGCATCGCCGTCAATGGGCGGGATATGGACGCGCTTCCTCACGCCTGCACCAAACCCTGGCCACCTTGCGCAGTAACCCTTCCATCTCTTCGCGCTGGCAACGTTCGCGCGTTCCTAGGCACGATCTTCATCGAGCCCGACGGCTCGGACGCCGAGGCATACCCAGCTGGTGACATCGTTCGTGCGCACAACGCTGGCCTATCACAACTTGCTTGGTACCACGCCCAAGCCGCCAAAGGCATCATCCGACTTCCAACCGCGCGCGTTGTTGACGTAGGGCAAGTAACTCTTCCGCTACACAGCGACCATCCGCCACAGGCTTCAATTCCACGCGCCCAAAGCCTCGACACGCCTTCATGCTTCATCCTGGTCGAAGGCGCCGACTCGATCCGCGAGCCCGGCGAACTATCGTGGTGGGTTGATCGTGGCGTGGTCGCTGTGGGCCTTTCGTGGGCCAAATCCTCGCGTTATGCGGGGGGCAACACCGAAGCTCGAGGCCTCGAACCCATCGGCCGCGAACTGATCACCGAAATTGATCGGCTCAACATCGTCCATGATGTTTCGCACTTGTCCGACCGCGCGATGGACGAGCTCTTTGATCTTGCCCAAGGCCGCGTGATTGCCTCGCATTCCAACTGCCGAAGTCTCCTCAACATGCCCGCCAACCAAAGGCACCTTCGCGACGCTTCGATCCGCGCTATCGCGTCGCGTCAAGGCGTCATCGGCCTCAACCTCTTTTCCAAATTCCTTATCCCGGCGACAACTCTCAGCACAACTAACCCCAGCACAACTAACCCCAGCACAACTAATCCCAGCACAACAAGCTCATCAACCAAGGCAACGCCGCGTGCCACGCTTGCCCAATGCGTCGATCACATAAAGCACATCTGCGACCTGACCGGTTCATCGAAGCACATTGGCCTAGGCAGCGACATGGATGGCGGGTTCAGTGCCGACCTCTTGCCTCAATCAATCGACCTCCCGCAACACCTCGCGCACCTCGCCGACGCACTCTCCAAGGCGAACTTCAGCGACGACGAAATCCACGCCTTCGCTTGGCAGAACTGGGCCCGCTTCTGGAACCTCGCCAAGAAGGCTTGAATTCACAACGCGCTTGAACTCACGACGCATCAACTGTGTATTCATTTTCCATGATCTCAACTGATATCAAAGTACGGCTGTTGCGACAGCCCTTTGAACCCGTTCGCATCTGCAGTAACATCGGCAACGCTTACGAAGTAATCGCGCCGTATCTTGTTGCGCTTATGAAATCAAAGGTATTCATCGCTTCACCAAACTCTGACCATTGGGTCGAACTGAGCTATCTGCATATCGCATCATTAGAAGCTATTTCGGTCGCCACTAAAGTTAAGGCAAAGCGTTCGCGTAATTCCTAACTGCGCGGCTCACGCTCGCGTACTTTCTGTCAACTTGTGACTCGTTACGACTCGCCGCACGCTACGCATACGTGATGCACTGCTATCGCTGCGCGACTTTGTCTCTTCACCTCTTCTCTGCTATTTTCATTTTTCGCTCTTCGCTTTCTCTTCTCTGTGTTTCGGTGCCTCTTGTGGTGAAACGTCTTTGGCTCTGTCTTTCATTTCGCCACTATGCCACTTCCCCCCACTACACTCGCTCGTGTACCAATCGCTTTTGACTCGACGTTACCTCACGAGCAAGGTCATGCCCTTGCTCGCCTCCCTTGGCGTGATGCTCTGCGTCGCCATGGTTCTCATCGTGTGGTCTGTAATGGGTGGCTTCCTCAAGACCCTCGTCGCCACCGGCAGGACCATGACCGGCGACGTCATCATCGCCTGGCCCAACGTCGGCTTTGGTCATTACCAAGACCTTATCAAACGCCTTGAAGCCGACCCACTGGTTCACGCCGCCACACCCACCATTGAAACCTTTGGCATGATCACCACGCCCGCCGAGCGCACCGAGCTTATCTCGCTGCGTGGCGTCGATGGCCCAAGCTACGCCAAAGTCACCAAATACGCCGACACGCTCTGGTGGAGGAACATTCCAAACCCTACCAAAAAGCAGCTCCAAGGTCAAGACCCACGCGTAACCGAGCTCGACCCTCAAAGCTGGAACGAGCTCTACGACAATGGCCTCAATCTCACCCGCTCGCTTCGCGTCGGCGACCCGCCCAAAGCCGCTCTGGTCCCAGGCATCGAATCCACCAACATGAACCGCCGTACCGCCGACGGCTTTTACTTTCCGCGTGTCGTTAACAAACGCCTTCCCGATGGCACCTTTGAAGACGTTGACACCTTTCTCCCCATGCGCGGCTCCCTACTCCTGACCGTTCTCCCCATCGACTCCAAAGGCCAGGTCACCGAGCCCCAAAGCGAACGCTTCCCGGTCGCCAATGAGTTCATGAGTGGCGTATTCGAAGTCGATAATCGCACCGTCCTGCTTCGCTTGGACGCGCTTCAAAACCTGCTCCGCATGAACGCCGCCGAGCGCGTAGTTGAAGACTCCGACGCTATCGCAACCAAAAATCTCGACGGCTCAGAATCCTTTGTTGCTCCTACAAAGACCATCATCGAGCCCGCCCGCGTCACTCACATTCTCGTCCGAGGCAAGGGCGACCTAGGCATCATCGGCGCCGCCCGCCAACTTAGCATCCGCTGCGAACAGGTCTATTCTCAGTTCGCTGCGGCTCACGCTGGCCAAGTTCCAGGCATCAACGACATCACCATACTTACCTGGGAAGACCTCAATTCCACCATGATTAACGCTGTCCAAAAAGAGACGGCTCTGGTCCTCTTCATCTTCGGCATCATCTGCCTGGTCTCGGTCTTCCTCGTCGTCGCCATCTTCTGGGCTATGGTCAGCGAAAAAACCAAAGACATCGGCGTCCTTCGCAGCATCGGCGCCTCTCGCTCTGGGATCGCTTGGCTGTGGATTCGCTATGGCTTTGCCATTGGGCTCGCGGGCTCGGTCTTGGGCGTCGCTATTGCCTACGCCGTCATCATCAATATCAACCCCATCCATGAATGGATCGGGGCGGCATTTGGAATCAAAATCTGGGACCCCAAGGTCTACTACTTCAACGTCATCCCTAGCGAAGTCGATACTACCAAGGCTCTGATCGTCTTTGGAATGGGCGTCCTCTCCTGTGGCGTAGGTGCCGTGGTACCCGCGCTTCGCGCTGCGTTCCTCGACCCGGTCAAAGCGCTTCGCTTCGAGTAAATTTTGGCTTTGCCTCTTGCTGCTGCCTTTGCCTTCTTCCCTTGTATCCATTTAGCAATTTTGCTCCCCTTGCTCCCCTTGCTCCCCTTGCTCCCCTTGCTCCCCTTGCTCCCCTTGCTCCCCTTGCTCCAAGGACTCTTGCACTATGCCACTACTCGAAGGGCACAACCTCTCCAAGACCTACCGCATGGGCAAAGCTCTCGTGCCGGTTCTGCGTGGTGCTTCAATCTCGCTTAACCAAGG
>JBBRGG010000255.1:0-4144 GCA_038240875.1 Phycisphaerales bacterium
CTCATCGCGCTGATCTCTATCCTCGCGCCCTTCATCGCCAACGGCCATCCCCTCTTCTACACACTTACCGCCGCCGACGGCTCAACTCAACAATCCTTTCCACTGTTCCTTAATCTCAAGCCGAGCGACGTTCTGCTTGCTGTTGGTTTCATCGCCAGTGTTGCCTATTGGATAACTGCCAGAAATTATTCTCGTGGCATGCGACTTGCCACGATTTTGGTTGTTGGCTTGGGCGGCATGCTTATGGTCGCTGCGAGCGCGGGGATCTTTGCGTATCTTCGCAGCGCTGATGGGTTCACCATCGCACGTGATGGCGTGCAAACCTCAATCGTCGTCGCTTTACGCGGCGAAGGGGGCTTGTTTCTTCGCTTCGGTTTCGCGTTCCTGGCGTGCATCATTCCAGCGGTTTTGCTCTACTTTGTGCTTCCGCAAACCAAAGCAATCGTGCGAATCGTTCTCGCCGCGGCAACGCTGGCAACGTGCTCGAGCGTGAGCGCGGGGTTGTGGGAGCGCCCGCTACAAAATTATGACTACCGCGAGCAGATCGCCGCGGGTAAAGCTACAGCTGTGTTTACGTTGATTCCATTTTCTCCAAACCAGCGCGACGTAAGGGGCAGCATTGTTCCTCCGGGCACGTCGCTTGGCCAGACTCGCAACACGCCTGTTGAAGAACCTCCGATACCGGGCAAGCCAATTTATGTGCTCGGCACCGACTCCAACGGCCAGGACGTTCTGAGCCAGATGCTTCATGCGTGCCGACTTTCGATCTCCATCGGCCTCATCTCGACGGGCATCGCGGTGATGATCGGTGTGACCATGGGCGCGTTGATGGGGTATTTCGGCGGGTGGGTTGATCTCTTGCTCTATCGTGTGGTCGAGATCTTCATGGCTCTGCCGGTTTTGTTCCTGCTCATTGTTGCGGCGGCGGTGCTACCCAAGAGCACGTATGTCATGATGGTGGTCATCGGGTGCGTTTCGTGGACCGGAGCTGCGCGCTTTACGCGCGCGGAATTCATGCGGCTGCGCAACATGGACTTTGTCCAAGCGGCAAAGTCGGTGGGCTTGCCGCTGCACTCCATTTTGTTTCGCCACATGCTGCCCAATGGCGTGACCCCCGTCCTCGTCGATTCCAGCTTTGCAATCGCGAGCGCGATCCTTGCCGAAGCAACGTTGAGCTATTTGGGCCTTGGACCCGAAGACCAGGCAAGCTGGGGCAAGCTGCTGTCTGACTCTACAGGGAACGTCGGGACCATTCTTTGGTGGCTGGCGATTTTTCCAGGCTTGGCCATCTTCCTTACTGTCCTGAGCTACAACCTTTTGGGCGAATCGCTACGTGACGCTATCGATCCCAAGCTCAAAAAGGCTCGCGTGTAAACTTTCTTTGTGAATTGTTTCCAAGTACGTACGACAATTCTGCTCCATCGCCGGATCACCTCCAGCTTCTCCGCACGTTCCACGCACCGCTTCAAGAGGCACGATGAACACCGCCAGTCAAACTCCATCGAACACTACTGCCGAGGCTTCGAAAGAAGTACCTTTGGCTATGGTGCGTGATCTTGCTGTCTCCTTCGACAATCGCGGTGGCCCGCGCATCCAGGCGGTCGATGGCAACAGCCTCACTATTTACCCTAGGCAAACTGTCGCCGTCGTCGGCGAATCTGGTTGTGGCAAGTCTGTGAGTGCGATGAGCATGCTCCAGCTAATACCTCGCCCACCCGGCCGGTTTGACCGAGGTAAGATCCTCTTTAAGAGCAAGCTCGCCCACGCGAACAACCCATACGTCGATCTTCTCACGCTCGACGACGATTCCATTCGCAAGGTTCGTGGCGGTGAGATCGCCATGATCTTTCAAGAGCCGATGACCAGCCTCAACCCCGTCTACACCGTTGGCGATCAGATTACTGAAGCCATCTTGCTGCATCAAAATGTGTCAACAGACCAAGCTTATGACACAGCTTTGAAGTCCATGCGCGACGTCGGTATTCCTGATTCTGAACGCCGCATCAAACAGTACCCGCACCAATTCTCCGGCGGCATGCGCCAGCGCGTAATGATCGCGATGGCCCTTGCTTGCCAGCCAAAGCTGCTTCTCGCTGACGAACCAACCACGGCACTCGACGTCACCATCCAAGCGCAGATCCTCGAACTCTTGACCGAACTAAAGAGCGCTCGCGATATGGCGATCATGCTCATCACGCACGACCTTGGCGTCGTTGCTGAGAATGCCGACGTTGTATGCGTGATGTACGCTGGCCGCGTTGTTGAGTATGCCTCTGTGTACGACTTGTTTGAGCGCCGGCTTCACCCCTATACGCGAGGGCTGCTCAACTCGATTCCCAAGGTTGGGGCTCGCCGCGACCGCCTTGTCACGATTAAAGAGATCATCGACGACCCTGAAGAATTTACCCGTCTCGAAGGCGCGGACAAGGGAGTTCGCCCATGGTGGCCGTGGCAGGATCCACCCACGGACTTGCAGCGTCTGAACGAGCCCGCAGGAGATTATGTTCTTGAAGAAGTTATGCCTAATCACTGGGTCGGGGTTTGGCGTACCAAAGCCGTAGTCGAGATGGCCAAGCAACGCCGTGCACCCGACCTTACATATCGGCGCCCGGTCGAAGCGGCTCGGGTCGTTGAAGTGTCGGCGAGCGTGTAAAGGTCCGCTGACAATCATTGCGCGTATTTGGACTGACAGTGGTTCATGGGTTGGTCCATTTCAATTGCGAGGCGCTGATGCGTGTGCTGATCCTTGCCGACGCCTTCTTCGCCACACGTGAGCGTTCGCTCGTGTCGCGGCTTGAAGTCGGGCTCGCCGACGAGGGCGTGCGTGTGATTCATGCCGTCCCCGACGCGCTTCCTGCGGCGGTCGCATCGCTCCCGCAAGCAAACGTTTTTTCAACAACTGTTCGCTATCGCGCGGCTCGGTTTGGCATCGCTCGCAAGGCTGTTGCGCGTCGCCTCGCCGATACGCTTCGCGTTCTCGAAGAAAGCACTCCACAAACTGTCGGCGGTTCTGGCACTACGACTCGTGCCGTTGATGTTGTGCACGTCTTTGGCGGTTCGTCATGGCCTCTTGGCATCGAATTGTCGCGATTGCTTGGCGCGAACCTCGCCCTTGAAGTGTGGCGCGCGGGGCTCGTCGAACAAGCGGCTCACCTTGTCACAAACAACGCAGCCGCCACAACGCTTATGGCTCCGGACGCTGCGATCGAACGATCTCTTCGCGCTGCGGGCGCAAAGCCGCACGTGGCTTCAGCACCGTGGGGCGTGCATGCGGGGCCACTTCGGCGTGAAATACTTCCCGAAGGCAAGACTCGCTGTGCTGTGATTGTCGGCTCGGGCCGTGATGCACGCGCGTTCGCCGCCGCTCTTGAAGGATTGGCGCGGGCATCGCGCGAACAACCGGACATGCGCATCTTCTGCGACGCGCACGCCGCTCGACGCGCGGGCTTGTGGAATATCGCTAAGCGGCTGGGACTTCTTGATCGCTTTGCTTTGATTGAAGAGATCGAATCGCGCCGCGACCTGCTTCTTCATGCCGACATTCTGATCCAGCCCGACGCTCATGGTGAGCAACGTAGCATCGTTCTCGACGCCTTTGCCAGTGGCATGATCGTCGTCGCGCTACTCGACCCTATGGTCAGCGTCCTTTCCGATGGCCTCACTGCACGGCTCGTGAAAGTTCCCGACTCGGGCGAATGGGCATCGGTGATTAATGACGTGCTGATCCGCCCGGAAGCCAGCGCGATCATCGCCAAGCAGGCCCATGATTTCATCAAGACCACGCGCCGTGTGAGCGACCACGTCAAGTATGTATTGGGTGCCTACGCCGAGATGGCGGACGAGCCGCTCCCTGCATGATCTCGCTCCCCGCCCGACGACACGCCATACATAAATACGCCACGCAGAAAGTAAAAATACGCCCCGGGCAGGACTCGAACCTGCGACCTCATCTTTAGGAAAGACGTGCTCTATCCAACTGAGCTACCGAGGCACGCCTAATAGTACGCGCTCGCCCGCATCGGCATAACGGCTTGGCACAACACATCGGCAGGAACTAAACTGTATAACCAAACCACATCGTGATTCCCACTTGGTCAATCTTCCGCAGACCACGCCAGCACTACCGCCCGCACCGTGATCCCCG
>JBBRGG010000256.1:0-3980 GCA_038240875.1 Phycisphaerales bacterium
AGAAGCCAGTGGTGCCATCGGATGTGCTTGGGTTGAGGGTGTCGAGCTTGGCAAACTCGCCCGTGTGGTGCCACACGCCTACTGCGACACGGCCGTCGCGTTTGGGCGCAAGATCCCACCCATACCCGATCTCGCCGATCCAGTACCAATCGTCGGAATCGTTGTCCGAGAAGAACGTTTCGGGGCCGCGCGTGCCGGTCTGGATTCCATCGACACCTGTTGCGCCATCGAAGAAGCCAACGGAGATATACCCGCGTTCAATTGGCATGATCTGAAGGACGCCGCCGGTGGACGGGTTTGGGTATGAAGGGAAGCCGACCAACGTTGGTGAAATCCTGCCGAAGAGTTGCTGAAATCGCCTGCACTGTTGAGGAAATCAAACTCGCTGTTCGCGTCGATCTTGCCGAGCTTCAAGCGGACGATGCCATCGAAGAAGACTTGCTGGTACCAAAGCTCGGCAATCTGATCGAGGTTGCGTCCGGTAGCGATGTTGGAAAAGCCCTGCGTGTCGCCGACGTCGTCGCTGCCGCCGCGGCCATCGGTCGAGTAGTAATTGACGAAGACTGAGCCACCGGTCCAGCCAACAGCCTTGTCAAGATCGAAGAGAACATTGGCATCAAAGATCGAGAGTGTGGAGGCGAGATTATTGACGCCGCCGCTCCAGACACTGGACCACTCAAAGATGTACGAGGCGTTGAAGATGAACCCATGGTCTTCGAGTGTGTTTCGCACGCCCCACCAATCGCCCGTTGCGCGATTCCATTCCCAATAAGGCGTATCCATCGAAGACTTTGGCGTCTCCGCAGTAGGCGAAGTCGCGTTCGGTAGAGTGAAATCGGAATTTGCAGTAGGCGTTGGCGTTGTTGTCGGCGCAATTGACGTAGGCGTCACAGGCTTGCGACGCAGTGCGGCTTCGTGGCCGGAAAGGTCATTAGGCACGTCGGCGATCTCGTACCCGCCTTCTTGCGCGAACATAGGCATCGTTAACGCACACGTGGCACAAATTCCAGCCAATGTGGTTAGCAAGTAAATGTTTGATGTGGCCAAATCGCGTGCTCCGTGCGGACGAATCGTACGTGTGACGTTCGTAGTTTTCAGTTTGAGGGTTTTCACGCGTACATATCGATTCCTCGATACGCGTGCTTGATTCGACATCGAATTAAAAATGTGGTCCGAGGCTGTTGTCATGGAACGACGACGTGCTATTCCCTGAAGCACGTGCAACCGTACGTGGGTGAAACGCAAGAATCAGTGCTATCTAAATAAACCGAATAGTCGTACGCGTATGCCGAACACTCGTGTTGTTGCCTCGTGCTAGCGAATGCGAATTCGATCATGCTGGCAACGTGCGAGAGAGAACGGAAACCGCAGTTATGCAGGAATTTGCACGATCGGCAACCTCATCCAGCCCGAGATCGGAGACATGATCCGCCGCCAGACGTGGGATGAGTTTCGAGTTGCAGTCACTTCTCTTAAGGCTGCCGACGTTTCCGAACTCATCATCGACCTTCCACCAGAATCCGAAGCTATTGTCTTTCGAGTGCTCCCCAAAGACCGAGCCGCGATGGTTTTTTCGTACCTCTCCATCGATCAACAGGAAAAACTTGTCCGTTCTTTGTCGACTGAGCAGGTCTGTTTCATCGTCGAACAATTGAAGCCGGACGACCGTGAGCGGCTCTTTGAAGAATTGCCCGCAGACGTCACGCGTCGCCTCCTCGGTGCCCTCTCTCTCGACCAGCTCAAAGCTACTTGTGAACTCCTCGGCTACCCGCCCCCCCCCAAGTCCGCGGGCAGGTACATGACGCCTCTGTATGTTGCACTCCCCGCGAATCTGTCCGCGTGCGAATTGATCGATTACGTTCGCCATAGCGGCCCAGGAATGGAAACCATTTCCACACTTTACGTCCTAGATGAAGAAGGCTTGCTCATTCACGATGTGCGCCTTGGTGTACTTGTCCTTGCGGATCCGGCTTCACGCACCACTGATATTGCGCAGCGTGGCACCGTCTTGATCCCCGCCACTGCTTCGCGCGACCAAGTCATCTGTGCCTTTAACAAGTACGACCGCACCGCCTTACCTGTTGTCGACGCCGACATGCACATGGTCGGCATCATCACGATCGACGAAGTACTCGATGTTGCCCAACGCAAAGCTACCGAATTGATCCAGTGCATGGGAGGTGCCCAAGTACTCGACGCGCCGTACTTCAACACGTCCTTTAAGCACCTGCTTAGCTAACGTGGCGGGTGGCTCTCGGTCCTCTTTTTTGGCGAGATGCTGGCAGCGACCGCGATGTCGCACTTTCAAGACGAGATTAAAAAAGCCGTCTTTATCGCGCTATTTGAAGCTTTTAAATACTTCCAATGGTGGCAACTCTGGCTCGCAAGCTACAACTCTTATCATCCGCTTGCTCGCGCACCAGGAAATAAAGCTCTCGGATTGGTGACGCGTTATGCGCCGTGAATTTTTGTCCGGCCTCACCCTAGGCACGTGGCTACGTGCCATCGACTTTCTTCGCATCACGATCTGGCAATTTGCTGGCTGGGCCAACTACACCGACCACTGGACCCTGGTCGGCGCGACCGTCTTTGTGAGCTTGCTAGGAGTTGTCCTCTTTGGCACGCTCGCTGGCAGCATGCTTCCATTTATTCTCCGCTGTCGCGGCTTTTATCCAGCTACAAGCTCTGCGCCGTTCGTCGCGACGCTCGTCGACGTATCGGGCCTGGTCATCTACTCCACCGCTGCGTACATGATCCTCAGTGGCACGCTTCTGTGAATTGAATCCAACCGCGTGCGATCTCAATAAAGTCGGCATCACAAATACACAAACACCCACGCATAACGTGGGTGCTTGTTAAATTCAGATCAGTTCGTGGGACTTAGGCCTTGGCCAACGTGTTGGCGGGAAGAGCCTTGGTGTTCTTCTTTGCACCTTCAACCAGCTTGTCGAAGAGCTTGGGATCTTCGATGGCGATCTGCGAGAGCATCTTGCGGTTCAAGAGCGAGCCCGAACGCTTGAGCCCGTTGATGAAGAGAGAGTACCGCGTGCCACGCATCTTGCATGCTGCGGTAATACGGATGATCCACAACCCGCGATAGTCACGCTTGCGGGCGCGACGGTCACGCAATGCGAACACGCCGCCACGGACCAACTGGTTCACGGCCTGGTACTTGTGCTTCGAGCGAACGCCGAAGAAGCCACGAGCCTGACGAAGGATACGCTTGCGAGCCTGAGTACGGGCCGCACCTTTACGAACGCGAGGCATGGGTAAACTCCAATATGGTGATCGGGGCCGGAATCAGTGGCACGATGCACATGCATCTTGCCCCCCGGAACTTTGCGTGCCCGAGCAACCTGTGTGGGACTGTTATCTGTATGAGACAGTAATAAACCAACTCAAACCCAAACCACTTAATCCTTGGCTGGGGTAGCCGCAGCCGCCGCTGCGGCTTCACGAGCCGCACGCTTTTGCGAGGGCGAGGGGCTGCGCTTGAGTGCGGTACGAGGCTGGTCCCGGCCGCGCATGCGGCGGAAAAGTAGCTTTTCGATGCGCTTCAAGTCGGCGCTGGCCATGTACGGATCGCGACGAGCCTGGCGAAGAGCCTTACCGCCCTTGCCGGAGCGAAGATGCTTGTGGCCAGCGCGACGGTGACGAACCTTGCCTGTAGCGCTGATCCGGATGCGCTTGAGGAGGCCCTTGTGATTCTTGTTCTTTGGCATCTGTTCACCAAATACGAAACGGACGTGAAGGAACGCGCGAGACGGACACCAACGAAGCCGGGCCTCCCACGCAGGGCCGAAACTCTAGGCACGACCCCGGCCCCGGGCCACTCTGAAACGCCACCAGTCAATAATCGCTCTACCGACTCGTTTCGCTCTCAAATCCAAACCCAAACCCAAATCAAACCCAAGTCGCACAAAGAGTGATACGTTTATGACAGTGTAACCAAGCCTCATAAGCCCACCTGCCTAGCCCGC
>JBBRGG010000257.1:0-3851 GCA_038240875.1 Phycisphaerales bacterium
GGATAGTCCGGTGGTCCCCACCGGATGTGTTTAATCGAGACAGTTTCGCCGCAGCGATACTTGATGCCTCGATATTATTTGCCTTGGATAGTCCGGTGGTCCCCACCGGATGTGTTTAATCGAGACAGTTTCGCCGCAGCGATACTTGATGCCTCGATATTATTTGCCTTGGGTGGTCCGGTGGTCCCCACCGGTTCTGTTTAATCAACACAGGTTCTTCGCCGTAGTTCTAAATGCCTCGATACCTATTGTCTAGAAGCCTTCATCGCATCATCCTGCTTTCACCTTCACCTTCACCGCACCAAATTCCAAATCAGTTCAAATTCTCCCAACTTCATTCATAGCAACATTCTGTAATCAATCAACATGTGCGCAACCGTCCACATCTGTGCGCACACAGGCAGCCTTTGTGCGCACGCAGAAGCCCAGCGCACCTGTAATACGTGAGGCCGCCACGACATCTCTTTCAACCAAATAGCAAACTGTTTAGCGAGCAAACTAACTCTGCCGTAGAAAACAAGCCATCAGCTTCGCCGCTTGTGCCCTATGCGATATCGCATCCTTCTCTGCCGGTACTAGTTCCGCACCGGTCTTTGCAAACTCTGGTGCTACTAAAAAAAGCGGGTCATATCCAAACCCATCGCCACCGCTGGGCACGCGTGGCGGCTCACCGATCATGCCTTCAAACGTTCCTTGCGCCACATGCAAGACGCTCGCACCATTCCCGTTGCCGTTCGGCTTTGCCAGCACCATAACACATCGAAACCGCGCGCCACGTTTCTCCTTGGGCACACCTTGCAACTCTCTCAGCACGCGCGCGTTGTTCGCCGAATCGCGCGCGCCACGCCCCGCTCCAGTTTCGCGGCTGTCACTGGACCCATCACTCGCGTAGTGCGAACTGATCACGCCTGGCTTGCCACCCAGCGCGTCAACTTCTAGTCCCGAATCATCCGCCAGGCATTCCATTCTCGTTGCAATTGCATACGAAATCGCCTTGATCGTTGCGTTTTCAATAAAGCTCGTGCCCACTTCATTCGGCTCGGCGATCTTGGTAAAACCCGCTTCGACCAGCGTCACCAGCCGAACGCCAATCAACTTCTCCTTCGCAAAGATCGCGGCGATCTCCTGCACCTTGTGCGGGTTCTGCGTCGCGACCACGATCGTTCGAATAGCTTCAGTCATGCCCATTTCCTGCTTCTGATTTGGACCTGCTTCTGATCTGGACTTACATCCACTCTCCAATCCACTCTCCAATCTAGGCAACAACTTCACGCCACGACTTCACCTCGAGCCGACTTCGTGCGAATCATTCATCATGCCAGCCGACCCAAGCACGAACGATCAATCTCTCTCTCGCGCTACTCGTGTACGCGCCGCCGCCGCGGCGCTCTGTGTCGCAAGCCCGCACATTGCCTCATTGCAAACCCTCGCTGGCTTCGATGGTTTTGTTGATTCCATCACGCGATTGGTCCGCCTGCGCACCTCCATGGCTCCAGATGCTTACGAGCCACTCGCAACAATCGCTGCGTTTGGTGAGAGAGTTTCCGCCGCGAGCGGCCTTTCTACCAACATCGAACGCGTCACCCTCGAAGACCGCTTCGGCGGCAACGGCCCTCTCTTCGCCGGTGCGCTCGCTCGCCTTGGCGCGCCGGTAACCTTCATCGGCGCAGTTGCTTCTCTTGATGATCCTTCTCGCGTTCACACGGCGTTTACTGCCTTTGCCTCGCGCTGCCAGCGCGTCATCCCCATTGCTTCGCCTTCGCACACGCTCTGCCTTGAGTTCGACGACGGCAAGGTCATGCTCAACGACACTCGCCAAGTTCAACACGTCACCTGGATGCGCATTCTCGAAGTCGTCGGCCTTGAATCCTTCCGCGAATTGTTCGCGGCGTCGAGCCTTGTTAGCATCGTCAATTGGTCGCTCTTGGGCGGTGTGCCCGCGATCTGGCAAGGTTTATTGCGCGATGTGCTGCCCTTTGTTTCTTCTACTTCATACGTTAATCAATCGCGGCCACGCATCCTCTTTGTCGATCTATCTGATCCTGCCAAGCGCATCGACGCCGACATTCGTGAAATGCTCACGCTTTTGCGCGAGCTACAAACCGCGGGCTTGCGCGTGATGCTGGGCCTCAATCATTCTGAAGCCACACGGATTGCAACGGTTGCAGGCGTTGCAACTCCCGACGCCATCGGTCACGGCCTCGAATCTGTCATGCGCTGCGCAATTGATCTGCAACGTGCGCTCAACGTGTATGAAGTCGTAATCCATCCGCGCGAAGGGGCCGCCTCGGCGAACGCACATGGCGAGCACGATTGGATCGACGGGCCAATGGTCCGCATGCCCAGGCTCTCGACGGGCGCGGGCGACCATTTCAATGCCGGGTACTGCTTTGCTCGCGCGCTGAATCTCAATCTTTCTCACGCGCTCGCAATCGGCGTAGCGACGAGCGGGGCGTACGTGCGTGATGCAGAGTCGCCGAGCTTTGAACGGCTGTGCGAGTTTGTCGCCACACTGCCCGCGGCGGAGGCATAATTCAAGATTTCGTGGGCTTTCATCGCGATTCAGCCACGCTCACATTGCCGGACATACACTCGAAGCGATGACGACCACCACCCACGCCAATCTTCAATCGAATCCGCATGCTAACCCACATGCAGCGCTCGTTCACGACCTGCTCACGCGCATTGGCGTTGCGAGCGATCCGCGACTTGCACCACTGGGCAGCACGGGCGCTGGGTTGCACACGCTGATAAGCCCGACCACTGGCGCACCACTGGTGACGATCAAGCTCGATACCGCGGAGCACTACGAGCAAGCTGCGAAAGAAGCGCACGCTTCGTTTCTTTCGTGGCGTGAAGTTCCTGCGCCGGTGCGTGGCCAGGTTGTTCGTGCAATCGGCGAGGAGTATCGCCTTCATAAAGAAGATTTGGGTTTGCTGATTTCGCTTGAAGTGGGCAAGATCTTGCAAGAAGGCCTGGGCGAAGTTCAGGAGACAATCGATATTGCTGAGTTCGCCGTAGGGCTTTCGCGGCAGTTGTATGGCATGACGATGCCTAGCGAGCGTGCGCAGCACCGGATGTTTGAGCAGTGGCTGCCACTCGGGCCGATTGGTGTCATCACGGCGTTTAACTTTCCCAACGCGGTATGGGGTTGGAACGCAATGCTCGCGGCGGTGTGCGGCGACACGACGATCTGGAAGCCGAGCTTGCTCGCACCGCTCACGGCGATTGCGACCAACGCAATTGCGCAGCGCGTCGCTATGCGGATGGGTTATCAAGGGATTTTCCACTTGGTGATTGGTACGGACAAGGACGTCGGCGAGCGGATGGTTGCGGATCGTCGCTTGCCTTTGATTAGTGCGACGGGCTCGTGCCGAATGGGTCGGGTGGTAGGGCAGGTTGTTGCGGGAAGGCTTGGCCGCAGCTTGCTGGAATTGGGCGGGAATAACGCGGTGATCCTTGATGCGAATGCGGATTTGAATCTTGCGATTCCGGCGATTGTGTTTGCGGCGGTGGGCACGGCGGGCCAACGCTGCACGAGTACGCGCCGTTTGATTGTGCACGAATCGCTCGCGGATGATGTGGTGGCGCGACTGGCTCGCGCGTATGGCAAGGTTCGTATCGGCGACCCATCGAAGGAAGGCACGCTGGTTGGACCTTTGGTGTCGAAGGACGCGGTTGATGGATATCTCGCGGCAATTGCGCGAGCCAAGGCCGACGGCGGCGAGATCGTGTGTGGCGGCAAGCGCGCCGAGGTCGCTGGTTGCCTGGGCAACTTTGTCGAGCCGACGATTGTGCGTGTGCCTGAGCCGGGCGCTGGCGTTGGAGGTGAAGATATTCGAGGCGCGGTA
>JBBRGG010000258.1:0-3843 GCA_038240875.1 Phycisphaerales bacterium
GTGGATTGTGCCATAGGTGAAGGGGACTTTGGGGAGCGTGTATGAGTCGTTGGGCGCGGGCGTATTGCGAGCGATTGAAGGGGGCGCACTTGGGGTTGGGTTGTGGGCGCGGCCAGCCCAAATTGCGTCGAAGGTGTCGGCTTGTGACGCAGCATCATGATTGGCGTCGGCGGGACTAGCGGTGCCTGTGGTTGCTTCGTGGTGTGTGAGCCAGCCATCGCGCGGGCTGTGGGAACCTTTCCAACCAAGCCAAGCGTTGCGCGCTTTGGGAGTCAGGAGGTCACTTTCTTTGAAGCCGACGGCGCGAGCAAAGGCGAGGACACCTTCGCCGAAGAGGAGGGCGTGATCGGTTCGACGAAGGACTTGGAGCGCGACGGCGGCGGCGTGTCGGATACCACGCAGGCCAGCAATGGTACTGGCTTTGTGCAATGGGCCGTGGATTACGGCGGTGTCGAGCTCGACGATGCCAAGCTCGTTGGGAAGGCCGCCCAAGCCGACGGAAAGCTCTTCGGGATCATCTTCGATGATCTGCACGCCTTGGACGATGGCGTCGAGAAGAGGCATTCCGGCAAGGGCGACAGCGTGCGAAGTGGCGAGGCCACCATTCCAGGATGCGACAAGGATTGAGGAAGAAGGGAGATTGGGAGAAGAGTGTGTAGGCGAAGAAGGAGAATTTGTCTCACGAAGCGAAGTTGTGCTGGTGTGCCATGCGGTGGGCTAGCGCAATTGTGTGACTGGAACGATTCTGTGACTGGAGTAGTAATCAGTTCATGATGTCGGGCTGCGAATTGAGAGGTTACTGGGGAGAATCGGAGAGTAAACCAGTGAAGCCGGGCGTGTTCACGGGAAGTGTGTTGAGAAGTACGCGGGCGGCTCGTTCGGTATCGGAACGAATGGCGGCGAGCTCTCGCTGATATGCGTTGTTCACCACAACGGTCGCTGTGCCTGGGTTCATCTGACCCAAGGTTGCCAGACGAGATGGCTCAGGGAGTTCGATGTTGGATGAAGCTTGGGCAAAGCCGGTGAGGTTTGGCTTACCTGCATCATTGATCGAGAGTATGGCACCGTTGCCAGTACCCCAGTTGACGTTGTAGGTAATCATGGCAACGACACCAACAGCAAGAACGAGCCCACACGCGACGACCGGACGAAGAATGCTTGCAAAGGGGCCCGGAGCCGTGTCGACGGCGCAAGGCTGCTGCGAGACTTCTTCGATGATCGCGCGAGCCAACCAATCGGGCGCGGCTTGACGAGGTGCAAGCTTTGGGCTGCGAAGCACGTCGTGCACGTATGCCTGGCTCTGTTGTCGGCCGCGCGGAGCGGGCGCTGGGTCAGCTTCGGCTCGGCACTGATCAAGGAGCCGCGAATAGCGCCAGGCTCGTAGTAGGTCCATCATCGTCCACCTCCATGAAAGCCCGAAGCAGGTTCTACATGTCTCGCGCCGGCGTTGGATTCGTTATCGGATTCGGAGCGTCTGCCGCGCCCGTTGTTTAGTTGCATGACTTCCATCTCGCGAGCAAACGCGGGCACGCGACGAGCCGCATCAGCGAGGGTTGCACGCGCGCGAAAGAGAGAGACGCGCACGCCGACCTGGGTCTTACCGATGACTTTGGCGATGTCGGACATGGACAAACCTTCGGCATATCGAAGCCAAAGAGCCGCGTACTGGTCTTCGCTGAGCACGTCCTGGGCCATCACCCAGAGGGCGCGCCCGGTGTTGATTGATTCGGCGTGTTCCATCGCCGCGTGAACGGCTGCACCTTTGGCGGATCGGGTTTGATCGAGGTCGTCGGTGGCGATGTTGCGCTTCTCACGCCTTTGACGGCTGACCGAGAGGCGGACGGCGATGGTGAAGATCCAAGTCGAGAACTGCCAGCGCGGGTCGTAGCGATCGATGCGCTGCCAGGCGCGAACGAATGCTTCCTGCGTCAGGTCAGCGGCTTCGTCTGGGTTGCGAGTTCGCTTGAGCAAAAAGTTGTACACGCGCTCGTGATATCGACGCACAAGTTCGGCAAAGTCGGCGTGCGAACCCTGGGCGGAACGGGTCGCAAGCTTTTCGACATTACGTGAAGAGAGGGTTTCTGAACCTGTCTCGGCTTGGTCGATTACCCGCTGCGCAGTTACTAAATTGGATTGGCTTACTGAGTTGGCTTGATTGGCTGTGTTGGTTTGGCTGGATGGAACGCCGAGCTTGGCTTCGATTATTGAACGAGGTTGCTGGCTCGCAGGTGTCGCCGCGTAGTTGGCGGGTTGGTGCGCGAGGTTGGCTTGATACGGGCCAGCAGAATCAACAAGTTTTTTCTCACGCTTTAATCGGCGCATCGAAGGGCTTGGTGCGCGATCTTTGTCGCTATCGCCGCCACCACGCTCGTTGAACCACTCTGATTTCTTGCTCACGGTGCACCGCCGGTTTGCGTCGAAGGTTTGCTGGTTGTGGCACCATTTGGGCCGCTGTTTGGATTGTTTGATTCTTCAGCGGAAGGCGTGGCTTTTTTCGGAGGAACTGGCTCGCTCTTGACGGCGGGGGTTGCTGTGGGTTCGTGCGTGTGTGCGTTCGTATCGCTGCTCTTTGGGGCAGCGGTTTTGTGGTGGGCCGCGATGCCTTGGGAGGGATTGAGCATGAATCGTTCCATGCTTTGATTGATCGCCGGATCAGTGAGGAACTTTGCGAGGCCTGAGGATTCGTGGGTGGTCTGAAGGCGAACGGTGTTGTCTTGGACTTCGACACGAACCGAATCGAGCAGCTTCAATACTTCGGTCAGGCGTTGATCGCCTGCGACTTGCATCTTTGCAAGTGAGACAAGGCCTTGAACGACTTGGCTCATTTCGATGGCATATTTGGGCTCGTTTGAGACTAGTTGCATGTCGACGTACATCGTCGCTAGAGTTGAACTGGCTGGAATTGAACTGGCTGGAGTTGAACTGGTTGGGGGTGGGTTGGCTGGAGTAGTTGTAGTAGTTGATATAGCAGCGTCTGCGGGTACCGCGGCGACATCGATCACAGAAGCGGGCAATTCTGCGGGCAACACTGCGGCCGTTTCGCCCAAGTCGATGGTCATTGACTTCGCGTTGCGGAAGATCATCGCGGTGGCGTTGGCGGCTCCTTCGATGGGGCCACGCATGGTGACGTACACGAAGGATTGTGCACGTGGCGCGAACTTCAAGCGCGGCTCGCGAAGCGATGCCTGCGATGAGAGTTTGCCGGATGCGACGCCGACGGCTCGCAAGACTTCAGCAGGTGTTGGACCGATGAAAATTCGGCTGCGATCATCATTTGATCCTGGGGCGATCACCATGACAAAGCGACGATCGCCCAGCATCCAGCGATGCTGGATGTAGCCGCTTTCGGTCACATGGGTGAGTTCGGTGAGTGGTTGAGAATCAAGGAACGCGGGGATTATGGCAGCGGCGGACTTTCGTGCATCGATGATGACGACGGTTTGTTCGGGAGATTCGACGCCATAGACCGTGAGCCCAAAGATGTCACGTTCAAAGTCGACTCCGAAGTTTACCTCGAAAATCGCGGACTCTGCGGACATTCCTTCGGGGTCGAGCTCTTTCATTCGCTTGGAAAGCTCGGAACCGTTGGCCGCCTCGGTATCAAGGTGGAACGCCCAGTTGGCGTCGGCGTGGATGATCGAAGGGTCAATTGGTGCGGCGGCGAGTTGTGCATGTGTCCCGAAGGCCAGTGCTCCGCCGATGCATGCGATGATGGTGCGTGCAGACAGCCGTTTGCGAAAATGTGTCGGCGTGGTATCGCTTGTTGGTAGCGAAGCGTCGGGTAGCCGAAGGATGGAAGTGTTGCTCTTAGGCATGAGTTCGATCACATGATAATGCGGAACG
>JBBRGG010000259.1:0-3792 GCA_038240875.1 Phycisphaerales bacterium
GACGTCATCGGCTCGCTGGTCGTGGGTCGGGTCGCCGACATCGCGATCTTCGACGGCCGCACCAACGCCGGCTATCGCGCGATCATCGACGGCGAGCCCAAGGACGTCGTGCTGGTGATGCGCAGCGGCAAGCCGCTCTACGGCGAGGCCGCCACGATCGGCGCGCTGGTGCCGACCGGCTGCGACGCCATCGACGTCTGCGGCAACGCCAAGTCGGTGTGCCTCATGAGCGAGGTCGGCAAGACCTACGACCAGCTCAAGACCTCGTCGGGCAACCTGTACCCGGCGATCCAGTGCGGCGTGCCGATGAACGACAAAGGCGTGTGCGAATTGACCTTTCAGTATGAGCTTACAAGCACGTTTGAGTTCACGAACAAGGACAAGAACAAGTCGCGGACGATCATCGTGGAGACGCCCAAGTACCCGGGGTATGAACTGATCGAGCCCAAGGCAGCGAGCGAAGTTACGCCAAATTCGGAGCGGTTTGAGATTGGGATTGATGCGGACTCGAAGGGGACGAAGAAGATTGTGCGACGAATGGTGGCGTCGCGGAGCTTCTCGATCACGCAGATGGACAGCGAAATGCTGGTTCAGTATTCGCGACAGGGCAAGGTTTCCAAGGCGGTCCTTGATGCACTCTCGGAAGTACAGCGCCGGTCCAACGAAATAGTCGCGTTGGAGCGCGTGATTCAAGAAAATCAGCAAAGGGTCTCTGAGATCGAACAGGATCAGGCGCGCATTCGCGCGAACATGAATTCGATTGATCGTGCGAGCCAACTCTACAGCAAGTACATGGCCCAGCTTACAACGCAGGAAGATCAGCTCGTCAAAGTTCGCACGAATACCGCGACCACACGCGAAACGATCAACAAGGCGCGCGAAGCGTTGGACGAGTTTGTGAATGGACTAAGTGTTGACTGATGCATTTGGCGCGATGGTGTCTAGCTTCTGATGAGAACGAGTTGAAGAGCGAAGTTGTAGTGAATCTAGCTGCTATTAAGTAGACGTGTCACACTTTCGAAGGCGAACCGCACTGTTCAAGATCCAACTTTTTACGCCCCTGCCAACGATGGCGGGGGTCTTTATTTGGTAATAGAGGATCGGCTTGCTGGCGCATTTCTTGGATGCGCGATGGTACCGAGGGTTTACTTTCCAAACACGACGGATGTCAGAGTCATTTATGTTTGGATCGTGCTTGGGTGTTATGTTGCACGATTGCCCGCAAATACGGCACAGAAGGAATAGACCGACCACATATGCGGAGCGGCATCCACTGGAAATTGGGGGCTGTCGTTACAGCCCTCATAGTCGTTAGACGCAGCATGCGCGGCATGGGTTGTGTAGACGGCACACGCGGCATCACCTGCACAGCCTGCATGATCGTTTCAGAGCGAATGGTTTGGACCGCATATCCGGTCTGTTCCTCCTGCATGGTTCATGTTGCGTTTACAAGTTCCGATAGACATGAGCGTCATGCCCGAGAACTCGATTGGCGTGTAACACAACGCACCCCAAGAGAGCCATACAACGGCAAGGCACGCGGAAGACGCAGTGGTGTCACGGATGACACGACTCGAACAACCGCGACGATCAGAGCCTTGGGTGCATTCGGCATCGCGGGCTTATCACGTCTGAACGTTATAGCCGGATCCTGAACGCTTCCTTACTCGTTCTAGTTTGCAACGGAGAATCGCATGAGTCGCATCAATACCAACGTCCAGTCGCTCATTTCACAACGCGTGCTCGCGAGCAACAACAACGCCCTCTCGGGTTCACTCGAGCGGCTGTCGACGGGCTTGCGTATCAGCCGTGCGAAGGACGACCCCTCGGGCCTGATCGCGAGCGAGAACCTGCGAGCCGAATCGCGCTCGCTTAAGCAGGCACTGATCAACTCCGAGCGTGCCGACCAGATCGGCAACATCGCCGAAGGCGGCTTACAGGAAGTTTCTTCGCTTTTAACCGAACTTCAAGGGCTAGTCACCGCGAATGCGAGTAAGGCTGGTCTCTCCAGTGAAGAACGCCAGGCTGCCCAGCTCAGCGTTGATTCGATCCTTCAGACCATCGACCGCGTCGCGAGCAGCACCAACTTTCAGGGCATCAAGCTCTTGAACGGTAACTTCGACTTCCGCACGAGCAGCGTTGCTGGCGGTGTGTCTGACTTCCGTGTGAACGCAGCAAAGTTTGCGGGTTCTTCGCTCACGATTGATGTTCAGGTTACGGGTTCCGCACAGCAGGCGGGCCTCTTCCTGTCTACTGGCGGTACGAATCTGAATCTCAACACGGGTTCGAGCCTTGTGATCGAGATCGGTGGCAGTTTGGGCTCGCGTGAACTCAGCTTTGCTTCGGGAACCTCGCTTGCCAAGATCCGTGAAGCGATTAATACTTTCAAAGACGTTACCGGCGTCGAAGCCACTGTTTCCGGCACGGGCATCAAACTCGTCTCCACAAGCTTTGGTACCGACGAAAACCTTTCGGTCAAGGTCATCAATGATGGCGGCATTAACGCGACCGCCAACGGCGATTCGGGTTCGCCCGTTCGCGGCGTTTACCGTTTGAATGCGACAAACTTTAACGCGGCTTCGACCGCGGGCGTCGATCGATTCTCCTTCGTCGGGGCGACAACGCCGGTGCGTGACGTCGGACAGAATGTCGGTGCCACCATCAACGGCATCCCCGCCACTGCAAATGGGAAGACCGCTCGCATCAATACCGACTTCCTCGATATCGAAGTCACGCTCAACACACCAACATCTCGAACCCTCGGCACGGTCGGCGGCTCAAGCGGTGCCTTTACCATCACCGGCGGTGGTGCTGAGTTCCAACTTGCTTCCAAGGCGGACATCACCGGTCAGATCCGACTTGGAATCGAAGATGTCAACAGCCGAAAGCTCGGCAATTCCACGGTGGGCAGGCTCGATAGCCTTTCCAGCGGCAGATCAAGCAACGTAGTCAATGGCAACCTCATCGATGCCCAGAAGATTATTGCCAAGTCGATCCAACAGGTTTCGCAGCTTCGTGGCCGACTCGGCACGTTCCAGAAAAACGTTGTTGGTGCGACCATTCGCAGCCTGGGTGTGAACTATGAGAACACTGTGGCCGCCGAGTCGGTCATCCGTGACGCAGATTTTGCTGCGGAAACCGCACAGCTCACACGCTCGCAGATATTGGTCTCAGCCTCAACGAACATCTTGGGTATCGCGAACCAGGCTCCTCAGTCGGCACTCCAGCTCTTAGGTTAAGCCAAAGCGATTCGATCGACTTAAATTAGGTCGCAGAACTGAACGCGTATATAAGTCTCGAAACTAAATTGACCCACGAACCCCCATGGCTTGCCTTGGGGGTTCGCTTTTGGGTCATGCCCCAAAATATGTATGCGCGAGAAACCAAGCATCGCTGCAGAGCACGGCCGAGAGCAGTCTAAAGCCCTCTCGCCCAGCCTCGAACCGAAAAACTCGCCTTCAAATCGCTATCAAATTGTCGCTCGTTTCCCCTTGCAAAATATGTCTATTTTAGTACACTTTGCAATATGATAACTAACCACCGCACCATGTTGGCCATACTCGTTACAGCCACGCTCGCGCTCAGCGCGCTGGCAGGCCCGCTGACCCCACCCGCTGGACCAATTGCTCCGACAGGCAAAACAATACAGGAAGTCTTTGACAAGGTCGCGCCCTTCGAACCTCGTGTCGCCATCAACCTCACCAACACGCCCGGCGACGCCGACAGCCTCTTCAAAATCACCCAGCCCGGCTCGTACTACCTCACCGGCAACATCACCGGTGTCGTGGGCAG
>JBBRGG010000260.1:0-3738 GCA_038240875.1 Phycisphaerales bacterium
ACCGTGATCCCCGACTTCTTGGGCTTGAGCGTGATGCGTTCCAAGTGCATTCTCACGATTGCCTCGTGTCGAGCCACGATTTCCCGTGCATCATCCATGAAGACTCTTTCCAACTGCGTGATCTTGGCCCGGATCGCGTCCACTGTTTCTTCCGCACGGTCGACTTCTTGTGCTTCAGCGCGCGACCGCCCGACGCCCTTGGCAGCACTCGCCGCCCTGCCGACATTGCCGGCGCTGAGCGTCTTTCTTCCTAAGAACGCGCCGAGAATCGCAGACCCAAACGACAACGCGGTATTCGCTTTCGCCCGAGAAGCCTGCGCCCGTTGCACATCGACCGCCTGCTCAGCAAGGCGAGCACGCTCTTGCAATGTCGCCAACTTCGGCCCGATCTTCGCACGAAGTGCTTCAACTTCTGCGTCACGCTGCTCCCGGCACGCGAGCGCGACCCGCGCACGAAATTCTCCCTCGCGTTCCTCTGGCTTTGATGTCAAACCAACATCGCGCACCGCGAGCAACTCCAGTCGAGATGACTGGAACACCCAATCCGCAAAAGCCCTTTTCCATGCTTCGTAACTCTTGCCGCGAGTTGCTTCCGGCGGCAATGCCATGAAACGCGCAGCCGCTACAGGCTCATGTTCGAGGTCCGACTCATCGCATTCACACGCGATCGCGTGCTCAAAGTCCGCAGGCACAGGCCCAACCTTCAAAGGCACGAGCAGCGACACGGGTAACGTCGTATCAATCCCGAGCTTCGCATCCACGTACGCCACGCGGCCGGTGCACAACAAGCTTGGCGAATAGGTCTGTGTTACGCCTCGTGCGCCGCCACGCGTTGGCAGGAAGTATTCCGGCACATCCGGCGGCATCACTGGTCTGCCACTGCTTGTTCCCGGATTCTGAACGTTACCAGAGTACACGCCATCATTCGGTACGATCCTTGAAGCCGACCCCTTCGCCGCAGCAGTCACAAAGGACCCTTCATTCAAGTCCTTCAATCGACTTGCGTCAACGCCACTACCAGCACTTGCGCCAACTTGTTTGGTCATCAATGTGCGGATCTGTGTGCGGGTCATAGGCCCAGCCAAATACGACATACACCAGCGTGACTCAAACACTCTTGGTTCACCATCAACTCGCGCATCGTGCACGTTGTGCATCAAGAACACACGGCTGCCGAGCTTTGATAGCAACCGATCCATGTTCGCGCGATCAAACCTCCCACCCCCACCACTCCCCCCGCCAACTCCCGCGCTCGCGCCTTCAAGCCCATCGAGCAGACGCTGCTTATCGCGATCTGTCTGCAAACGCCCGATCAACCATGTTCCCGCGTTCGACAGACCTTTGTAATCAAGATCCACCGGATTCTGCGACGCGAGCACCATGCCTACGCCATACGCGCGCGCCTGTTTCATCAGCGTCAACATCGGCCTGTTGCTCGGCGGGTTCGCCACCGGTGGCACGTACCCCGCGATCTCATCCATATAGACAATCGCTCGCAAGCTCGTTGTTCCCGATTGCCGCCGCGTCCACGCGAGCACCTCATTCATCACGAGCGTTACAAAGAACATCCGCTCCGATTCGCTCAAGTGTGCAATCGAAAGCACGCTCAGCCGCGGCTTGCCTGTCGGGCTCGCCAGCAAGGCACCAATATCCAACGGCTCGCCTTTGGTCCACGCTTCAAAAGAAGAGCTCGCGGCCAGTGCATTCAGCGCCATCGCCAGAGCGAAGCGTTCTTTCGCTGGATACATCGCCTCCAAATCCATAACGCCTAATCGCGTGAATGGCGGCCTTTGGACTCGCGCGATGACTTCTGCAAGGTCCAGTGACTTTCCATTCCCGGCTTGACCGTCCTGCACACTCCATGCATCCATGAAGATCCCGCTCAGCAGCAAGTGCTCGGGGCTTCGCACCGGGTCGGCATCGATCGACGCAAGCGCAAGCAAACTCGACGCCATCGCGCTCACACGCTCACGTAACGCCTCGACATCCTGATCGCTCTCGCCAACGATCCGCTTGGGCGGATCAAACGACGCCAACACCGCCATCGGTACGCCCGCCGTACTCCCTGGCGTGTATACCTGCACCTCCGCAGCCGCCCTCAATTTTGCGATACGAGTGGCGTCTTGCCCCGATCTTGCAAGCCCTTTCGCCCACGCCTCGGCTTGCTGCTTCGCAAACGCATCAGGGTCGAGCCCTTTGCGACGAGCGTCATCTTCATTGATCCAAGGACGAAACTCCGCCGCACTAAGCCCCTCGAACGTCAGCATCAAGTTTGCTAGATCGCCCTTTGGATCGATGATGATCGCGGGGATGCCATCGATTGCGGCTTCTTCGAGTAGGGCGATACAGAGCCCGGTCTTGCCCGAGCCGGTCATGCCGACGCAAACCGCGTGCGTGAGTAGATCGCGCGAGTCATACATGACAAGTTCATCGCCACGCGTACCCGCATCGATATCGAACGCGCGCCCGAGATAAAACGCTCCGAGCTTCTCGAACGCCGCCGCAGATGGAATGCCAGTCGATGGCATATCGCCAGAAGGAATATCGCCCGATGGAACCCGCTCCTCGCCCATTCGTACACCTCTTTCTATCTACATGGTACTGTGCTCAGCCCTTGCATTTACGCTTGAAGCGCACGAAGCTAATTCCTTAGCCTCACACACCGACCAATGATCCATGATGCCTGAAGCACCGCCGCAACCTGCACCTAAATCCGCTTTGGCACACAAAGGCGCTTCGCCCAATTCAAATCGACATCGTCGGCTGCCTTCGTTGCTCTTGCTACTCACACTTGCCATCGCTGGCCCGATCGTTGCAGGTTCGGTAGCGCTATTAGCGGTCTCTGCTTCCACTGCGCGTCGAATCAGCGAAAGCCTTGCGCAACACGTCTTGACGGCAGGGTGTGATGAGATCGCCACTGAGGTTGGCCGCCAACTCGATGAAGCAATGCGCGTGAGCGATCGGTATGCACGTCGAGTAAACGACGGCATACTTCCAACCTCCACCCTCGCAGCATGGCAACGCCTCATGCTCGACGACCTCACGACCTCGCCCGTCGTCGCGTCCATCTGTGTCGGCACGCCTGACAACCGAGCAACCTGGCTCCTGCGTGGTTCAAACCGTTTCGAACTCGGCATAGTTACTGGCTATGGCTCAACCGACGCGACCGAGTATGCGGTGCAAAACCAAACTGCTATCACACCGTCGAACACGACGACTCCCGCCAACGAAATTATCCGTCAATACCAATATATCGCGACCCAGCGCCCGTGGTACACGCTTGCCCTCTCATCCAACCAGCCAACGTGGACTCCCGTATATTTTTGGTTCGGTAAGCAAAGCGGCGAGACCCAGACCGGCATCGGTTACACCCGCACGCTCTACAACAACGACTCTTCCAACACAACCGAACCCATCGCCGCTCTCGTCATAGACGTGACCCTGAGCGGCCTCTCGGATTTTCTCCGCACCACCGATGTTGCTTCACGTGGCCATGCGTTCATCATCGATGATCAAGGCTTGCTCGTAGCCGCTTCTAGAGGCAACGTCGTCTCTAGCAGCGGCGACCGCCTCACACTCGCACAAGGTGGAACACCTGCTGCCGCCGCACTCGCCGCATACACCACGCGTGGCAAACTTACTATTCCCGAAATCGCATTTGACAGCTCAACCAACTCAACCTCAACGAATTCTAGCAACGTCACGATCCCCCTTTCGATCAAAGGCGATCCCGCACGC
>JBBRGG010000261.1:0-3721 GCA_038240875.1 Phycisphaerales bacterium
GTAGCAGGAAGAAGGTCCGCGGCCTTGGGGCCGTTGGAAGCTGCGGCGGAAGCTGAGGTGGGGGCTGAAGTGGGGGCTGAAGTGGGGGCTGAGGTGGAAGCGGCGCGTTCGTTCATAGTGGATGCGTCCGTACCAATTGGAAGCGATGGCGTTGCGGTGTTCATGCCGGGTCCTTGAGACTGCGCGTCAAAGAAACAAACTGGAAAAGGCGAAATGCATATTTCAGCCTTGATACTAGGAGAGTAGATGCAGGCCGTGGGCGATAGGGTGCGGCTGGAAGAACGAAAGACCGCCCAGGGTTTGCCCGAGCGGTAGATGGGTGTGGCGGGTATCTGTAGGGTGTAGTGTTAAGGTGTTATAGGGCTTGTTTGTGCGTCGTTTCTGCCGAAGTTGGCCGCTTGCTTGGTTGCCTGGGATGGGCCCCCAACAACGCGAGCGCGAAGAAGAAGCAATGCGGTTTCGAGCTGAGGATCCAGCCCCTTGGTTAATATGTCCTCGGCATTGGGACGAGGGGTCGCGCTTCGGGTAAGTCCCTTTTCGTCGATACGCATCACGTCGGCGTCGCGGCGAAGCGTGAGAACATCGGTGGTCTGCTTGGGGAGCATGTCAATAGTCAGGTTAGGTTCGACGCCCCACTTGGTGCTGCCTAACTTGCGATGGATGATGGACTGGTCGGGGAGCATGTAGTACTGGATAGTGAGCTTCATGCTGGCGACATTGGTGAGGCGCCAGACGTTTTGCACGGAGCCCTTGCCAAAGGATCGCGCGCCCAAGATGAGCGCGTCGGCGTCGCCTGCTTTAGCGTGGCATGCAATCGCGCCCGAAACAATTTCACTCGCGGACGCAGACCCTTCGTTAATCAGCACGATGACAGGGATATCGGCGAGAGTTGCCTGGCTGGGAATCGTGCGTTCACGGCTTTCGATTTCGCCCGACGCGCCGCGCGCCATGACGATGTCGCCATTCTCGGCCTTGATGATGCGGCGAGAAACACGGACAGCTTGATCAAGAAGCCCGCCTGGGTTGAAACGTAAGTCCAAAATCAGGCCCTTAAGCCCCGCTTCACGCATCTGGCGGATTGCAGCGTCAAGTTCGCGGCCGGTGTCGTCGGCGAACTGCGTCAGGCGCACGTAACCGATGCCACGGTCCTTATCGACGAACCAGTTCCAGTCATACTCGCCACTGGAGAGGCGGTCCCAACCCTTGACGGTGGCGACCTTGATGACGCCACGATTCATGGTTTTGGTGATAGTCTCGGACTTGGGTTCGTCATTGGCAGGATCAACTTTGCCATCGGCACCAAGGGGCTCTGGGCCTTTGCGGTCGATGGTCATGGTGACGGGGGTGCCGGCGGGGCCGGTGATGAGATCGACGACTTGGTCGAGAGAAAGGCCGTAGATGTTCTTGCCATCGACCTGGGTGATGATGTCGCCTGGGTGGATGCCAGCTTTGTGGGCAGGGGTGCCTTCGAGCGGAGTGACGACGCGGACAGCAGACTGTTCGTCGTACTCGATTTGCACGCCGACGCCGACGAAGCGGCCTTGAGTGTTCTTCTCGAATCGGCGAAGTTCATCGGGCCAGATGATGGCGGAGTAGTCGTCCAAGGGCAAGAACGAGCCATTACCGAACTCGTGAAGCACGGCTTCGCGAGGAAGATCAAGCTCGGTCTGGGCTGCGGTTAGAACGTTGGCGAGAATGTTGTCAAGAGCAATGACATCAATCGGATCTCTGCGCTTGGCGACGGCTACTTTCTGTGCCGTGACGCTGGCGACAAAGCGGTCGACCGCTGCTTTGTCGGCGAGCTTGGGGAATGCTTCGGCAAGGTCGGTGGTCTGCGCCATTAAGCCGACGGCGTTGATGCCCGAGACGACCAGATCGTTAAGGTTCGAGCCTTCGATGTGGCGAGGCGTGTAGGCAAGGGCGCGGATGATGAGTGTGGTATCAACGCCTTTGAGGCGTTTGCGAAAGTCATCGCCGATGGGGTTGTAAGGGGGGAGTGGCTTTTCGCCCATGGCTTTGAGGCGCGCGTCGCGCTGCTCCCAAAGACGGTGCGGCGCGTAAAAGCGGACCATGGTGAGTCGCTGGTTAACACGCTCGATGTCGGGGCGATATGTGCCTTCAATGTCGAGCAGTCCATTGAGCAGAGAGAAGAGTTCGGCGGCGGGAAGAAGCTGGCCCGAGGCTTCAAGCTCGCGAGCTTTGAGGTCGGCGCGAGAGATTAAGCCGTTGACGCGCGGCTGTTCGCGGACCGAGCCACGAGTTGGGTGAACAAGATCCAGCTCAATTGCATGGCGAAGCGATTCGGAGAGAGTCACGTCGGTTTCGGGCATGGCCAGCGCGGCGTCGAGCTCGGCGTTAATCTCGGTGATGCGGGCGGCGCGATCAGCTTCACGCTTGTCGAGATTGGTGAGCAGGTGTGATGCCCAGCCGCCAAGGGTTGGAGTAGTCGGATCGGCATCGGCTGCGAGAGCTTTCAGGCCGCGTTCGAGGGCGGCTTTGTCACCGACCTTTGCTGCGTCCCAGAGGGAAAGGGTTTCGGCAACGGGTGCTTTCGCGACGACTCGAGCCGAGCCAGTTTGAGACGAGCCAGTTTGAGACGAGCCAGTTTGACTCAAGCCTTGGCCGATGGCCTGGCCTGCTGAGGCGGCGAGCAACGCGATCACCAGTGGTAGAACCAGAGGAATCGCCAGCGGCGACAATAAGGAGGCAAAGCGAGCGCGGGTGCGTGAGCCGTTTCCGACGTTTCGCGCGGGCAGATTAAGGAAAACTTCACGCATGTAGCGAACTCCTAGGTAATAAGAATCAGTGCAACGTACGAGTCGGAGGTCAGGTAAGGCGCGAATCAAGTTCCAATATCAGCATGATTGATGTGAACACTACTTATACGAACGCCAAGGCGAAAGGTTTGTGCAACACAGATCGGCGTGTTGATGTTGCGTATTGGAGGGCGGTTGGCGTGTAGCGTGAGGTTGATGATATCGGGCCTGCGTTGCCAGCTTGGTCGTGTTTGAGCCTACGTGATCCAACCTAATCCTGTTCGTTCTCTTCTTGAGGCCTATTAAGCGCTGAAACGACGGGTGAGTCAACTTGCAGACGACTATTGGACGCTTGGCACGACGTTCGGTTACGGACAAAGTTCGTCGCGGCAGCGGATGGAATCGAGGTGTGATCGGGCGGGTGTATGCCAAGTATGAGGCAAAGTGAGGGGAAATAACTATGTAAAGATACATATTTGAGGGACTGGCGAGGCGGTCTGTTTGGAATTGATTGCTGGCTCGATTTATGTTGGCGTGCTGTGCGCGATTCGCGCGACACGGCGCGCGGTGATCCCCGCCATGATGAGTGCGATGGCTCCGACAAGGCTCATGAGCGTGGGCTCAAAGAGTGAATCGCGCGTGGTTAGGTGCGCAATCGAGGCAGCGAGAAGGCCACAGAGTGGGCCGATGGTGTAGCCCACGCCTATGAGGGCTTCGTGCGTGCCACCGGAATCGACTTGGGCTTCGCTCGTATCCATCGCGTAATAGATCGCGCCGGTATAGATCGTGGACATGGCCAAGCCATGGCAGAAGAGGCCTGCAACAAGTAATGAACCAGCGGCGGTTTGAACATGCGTGCTCGCAGAGTCGGTGATGTCCTGGCCGATGAGTGGCACATGAGCAAAGACACTGAGTGCAAGGCCCACGAGTAACAGAATCGGCGAGAGGATCGTCGGCCACCAGCG
>JBBRGG010000262.1:0-3672 GCA_038240875.1 Phycisphaerales bacterium
GATCGTTTCTGCGACGCGCTCATCGCGATCCGCGAAGAAGTTCGCGCGATCGAAGAAGGCCGAATGAGCAAGACCGACAACCCGCTCAAAAACGCGCCGCACACCATCGGCATGGTCACCAAGGAAGAATGGAAGCACCCCTACACGCGCGAGCAGGCGGCATACCCCGCAGCGTGGCTTCGCGATAGCAAGTTCTGGCCTTATGTGGCCCGCGTCGATAACCCCTATGGCGACCGCAACCTCGTCTGCTCGTGCCCGCCGATGGCGACGTACGTATAAGCGAAGTAGTTCGTGTATTGGTATTGCGTGCCACCATGATCGGCTTTGCGATCATGGTGCATGTCTCTCTACATCGAATGTCATTCATCAGGATCAAAGCGATCCTGATGACATGAAAGCATGCGAACATACGGCAGTGATCCCGGTCACCACAAGCAATTCCATGCTGGGAAAGAGAACTATCCCCGCGGATGAAACTTCTTGTGCATGGCTTTGAGTCCAGTTCGATCTACGTGCGTGTAGATTTCTGTCGTGCCGATGTCGGCGTGCCCGAGAAGGTCTTGCACGACGCGAAGGTCCGCGCCGCCAGCGAGCAAGTGTGTCGCGAAACTGTGCCTGAGCATGTGCGGGTGGACGTGGCCAAGCCCCGCATCCCGCGCAGCTCTATTGACAATCTGCCAGATCGCCACGCGTTCTAAGGGCTTTCCCGATTCGGACAAGAGCAAGCGGCTCAGGTCGCTGCCATCGGGTGGCACGTTGTGCCCGCCGGTAAGCAGCGGCCTGCATTCGGCGAGGTAGTGCTTGACCGCGAGCATCGCCGCAGCGTGCACAGGAACCAATCGCTGCTTGTTGCCTTTGCCTGTAACGCGAACCACGCCAAGGGTCGTGTGCAGGTCGCCGACGCGTATGCCCGCAGCTTCGCTCGCCCGCAATCCACTTGCGTAGAGCAATTCGAGCAAGGCTTTATCACGAAGGTACAACATCTTGCTGTCGTAGCGCGATTTCGGCTTGCCATCGGCTTTGCTTTGTTGTGTGTCCTGCATCATGCCGCGAGGCTTGGGGTTCTCGACGAGCGTGCGCATTTGTTTGGGGCTGAGCACATCGGGCAAGTTGCGCCATTTGGTGGGGCGTTCGAGGATCGTGCTCGGGTCGGTTTCGGTCAAGCGCATCGCCACGGCCCAGCGGCAAAACACACGGATCGACGCGAGATGCCTCGAAACGCTGGTGGCTTCCATCTCATGCACGCTGCGAAGGCGTGCTACATGTTCGACGAGCGCGCGTGGCTCGATACAACTCACTTCAGTAACGCCTCGCGATTCGAGATCAAAGAACAAATCGCACAGATCGCGCGTATATGCGCTGACGGTGTTCTCGGACAATCCACATTCAACGCGGATGTACCCGAGGAACTTTTTTAACGTGTCGGCGAACGCGGGCGGCGGGGCGGCACGATGCGGCGCAGGCGCAGGGCCTCGCCTTGGCTTGATCGCTGCAATCGCAGCACTGCTAGAAGCGGGCACAGTGCCTAATTTCGTACGCGTTGATTTCATCCGTCCATGTTCATCGGCGATGTTCGGCGTCGGCGCATGAATCTGCTCTCGCGTGCCAAAGCTGGCAAACAAAAGAGCCTCGTCCTTGGTGAAGAACGAGGCCCGAACGAGTATTGCACGTTTACTCAAACTTGATCAGGGCTTAACCCAAGAGCTGCAAAGCCGACTGAGGCTGCTGGTTCGCCAGCGACAAGATGTTTGTCGAAGCCGAGACCAAGATCTGCGAGCGGGTAAGCTGCGCGGTTTCCGCGGCGAAGTCCGAGTCACGGATGACCGACTGAGCGGCGGCGGTATTCTCAACCGCGATGCCGAGACTACGAATAGTCGCACCGACGGTGTTCTTCTGGAAAGCACCGAGGCGGCCACGCAAACTCGAAACCTGCTTGATGGCTTCGGAGACGATCTTCTGGCTACCGGAAAGGTCGCCGGTGACGATGTTATTGGCCTTGCCCGAGGCGAGGCGGTCGAGGGTGCCGACTGCGGAGTTACCGAGCTTGCGGGTGGCAACGTCCTGAATGCCCAGAGAGACCTTGCCAGCGATGTCAACGCGGGAAGCAAGCTGGAAGTCAGCACCGCCGCCGGTGATGGTGAAGGCGTTGGCGCTGCCGCCGACGGAGCCCAAGGTACGGCTGCTTGCGGTGGTGAGGGTGACTTCGACATCGAGGAAGTCGGTATTGATACGAGCGGTCTTGCCGTTGGAGGTCGCAGCGATGCCGTTGATCGTCGCCTTAATATCAAGACCGGAGTCGGTGACGCCGTTGGTTGCTGCAGTGAAGGTGGTTGCTCCTGCGGTAATCGCAACGTTTGCGTTGGTAGCGTTCAACCTGTAAACACCGCGTTGAGCCGCGCCAGCACCGCCGTTGAGGGTATCATTGATGCCGCCGCTATTGATGACTTTGACCGTGAGGTTCTCGGCGGAACCAAAGGCGGAAGATGATAGCTTGATGCCCGTGCCCGAGACCGTAGCTTCGACGCCAGTGACATCTTTGAAGGTATTGATGGCGTCGCGAATCTTGTTGAGCGTGGTGCCCGACGCGAAGGAGAGTTCACGAGCACCAAGCGAACCGCCGACTTCGATCACGAGGCTTGAGCCGGTGTTGAGGTTGACCGAAGAGCCGCCTGCGGAGAGGAACAGGCCAGCCTGCTGGGCAGAGCCAGTGACCTGAACATCAACAGCGAGGGACGCACCGGAGAATTTCGCAGCGTTCACGCGGAAGTCCGAGACGCCACTGGAAATGCTGCTAGTCCTAAAGTCGAAGTTGCCGTTAAGCAGCTTGATGCCCTGGAAGTTGGTGCTGCTGGCGACGCGGTCAACGGTCTGAAGGATTGAGTCGATCTGAAGCTGGTTCGCGGCCTTTTCTTCGATGGACAAGCCAGCCTTGCTCGCGGTCGCTGTGACCAGGCCCTGGAGCTCGGTCAAGAGCGAGGAGACTTCCTGAAGGCCACCTTCAGCAATGTTCACGACTTGATCGGCACGCTCGGCGTTGGAGATGGCTTGGGTCAAAGCTTTCTGCTCTGAACGAAGGGTCTCGCTGGCGATCAAGCCTGCGGGATCGTCCTTGCCGCGGTTGATTTTGACGCCCGTGCTCAAACGCTCGAGGGCGGTGCTCAGGCCAGAGTTGTTCTGGCCGAGGACGCGCTGGGCAATCAAAGACTGGACGTTCGTGTTGATACGACTCATGGGGAAATACCCTCCGTGCTCCGCGAATGGTGGCTTGCCCTTCGCGAACCCTTCAGCCGGAATCACGCTCCCGGCAAGAGCGGGGTGGCCTAACGCCACCCACCATCTACGAGGCAGGGTTCCGTCCCTACCTCAGCGCCGTCCACACAGAGCGGCGTGGTTTTACATCGGACTCTCTGGAGGGTCAGTCCAATCCAACATGTGGAGTTGTGCCCAGAAGTCACTCCGGTCAGACCGCGCAGTCCTCCTGTAATGCACAAAATGACAACACCCCCAAACTTGGCTGGGAGTGTTGTCTTCATATATCGGATAATTATTAGTTATTTGGACTTACTTAACTAAATGAACTACTTTATTAGCCGAGCAACTGCAAGACCTGCTGGCTCTGCTGATTGGCCAGCTGCAATACGCTCGTCGTTGCACTGGTCAAGATCTGGGCTC
>JBBRGG010000263.1:0-3653 GCA_038240875.1 Phycisphaerales bacterium
GTTGGATTCGGCCAAGTTAGATTCGGCCAAAGTAGATTCGACTCGTTCGGAGTCCGCGAATGTAGATGCTCCCAAGCTCGCGGCCGCTTCATCAACCAGCTTCGCCAATGCTCCCGGAACCGATATACAAGCAATTTTGGGTGCTGCATCCGACGAGGGCGATGGTTCACACTCTAATCAAAGCCCAATGGTAGATCAAGTAATCAATACCGATGCTACTGGCGAAGCTACAGCTGCAGCCACTGGAGCGGCAAACAACGCGACCGATCCTGACGCTGGTGAAGGTAAATCCGGTTCGGATATAGTATTAGATACAGAAGTTGCATCCGGGGCAGATGCAAACGTGACACAGGGCGCGGCAGACGGCGCTCCAAACCTAGTAATAGCCGCGAAAGTGATGGCGCGTGCCAAGGCGATGAAAATGATCGCAAAGCAAGTCGAAGATTTCCGCCTATTGGTCGTCGCGGGCGATTGGGAAGGCGTCTCGGCGTGGCTCAAAGCCGAAGCAGGCGAAGATGCCGTCCCCATCTATTCATTCATGCTCATGGCTCTTCAACAAAGCGATTCGGCGCTTGTTCCAGATGAAGTCATCGCCCTTTCCGACGCCTGCCCCACCGAGCTCAGCGACAAGCACATCGCGGCTCTTGGCATGCTCCTTCAAGCCACGCAATCGCGCGGTGCCGATGCGGGCGCGGTCGCCGCCCTGGTTCGCACGGGCACCAAGTTCTTTGGTGGCCCAAACGATGCAGCCAATCGCAAGCGAGCGGCGAGCCTGTTTGTCGCCGCCGGTTTGCCCGTCGAAGCACAGGCGTACCTTCCGCCACTTGACGTAGCAAGGGACGCACAAGATGCAGAATTGCTCGACATTTACATCGTCTATTACAAGGCTCTCTCACTCGACAAGCAAGGCCCGGAACGCCAGGCACTCATCGACAATGGCTGGGGCCTCGCCCTTGAAGTGCTTAGGCTCGACAAGGCAACAAGCGAGCAACGCGCTAAAGCCGTCGATCGCGCTATCGAGTTTCTTCCTGACATTGACGCCGAGAGCGGGAACGCCTGGCTTCGCACGAGTCTTGTCGATTCGAGCGATATTGGCTGGCGAATCCTCAACACCGCGCACCAGCGCGCTTCGCGGCAACTCGCGATGCGCTCAACCCCCGAGCTGCGTTTCTCTGAACTGAAGCTCATCAAGCGTGTTGGCCAAGCCATCATTGCGGCGGGCTCGTCCAAGACGTATCGCCGCGGGCTCGACATGCTTACGCTCGCAATAGTCTCCGAAGCCGAGTTTACTCGTAATGGTGCCGACACGAGCTCACGTCGCAATCGCGGCGGTGAGGATCAGTTTCAACCTATTCCCGCAGCTCGGCTTGCCGAAAGCCTACCCGATGCCGCGTGGCTCGCATCGATCGATCCCGGTTTATCCGCGAAGCTTGAATCGATGGTAGCGTCCACTGTCGTTGGCTCGGGCGATCTTGAAGCCGCACTTGGCATGATCCGCCCCATCGCAACGAGCGATCCAACGCGCGCGGGCAAACTGATGGACGCGCTTCTTGCGGCATGGCCGAGCTTTATGGGCTCAACTCCCGGCGACACTTCCAACGAAGAATATTCCTACAACATGTCATTTCGGGGCGGGCGTTATATGCCGACCTTTTACCCAGGCTTCGGCGGTGGCGGCGGCATTCCGCTTACTCGCGCACGCCAGGTTCGCGCACTTGCATCACTTTCGCAGACGCTTACTTCCTTGCGTGAAATGAAGCTCAAGCCCGCGCCCAAAGCGATCTCCGACGCCTTTGCCGCCAGCCATAGCGCTGCGGAGGTTTATCGCGCCGAAGATGTCGAAGCAGTCTTTGGACCGATGGGCACAATCCCTGAAGAAGCTCGCAATAGCCTCGCCGAAACCATGCGGCAGCGCCTCTCCAGCGTTTGGCGCAATCCACAAATTCAAGAAGAAGCCAAGACAAAGCGCACTAACGCCGAACTCATGGCGGAAGTCACCCGCGGCTATGCCTTGGCGCGCTCTCTAGCCGGCGATGGCTTTCTATCAAAGACCTGGGAACAGACGTTGATGCTCGCAGACATGACATACGACACGTCTGAGTTTCTCTTTGGACAGAATGTCGATATGCCGACGTACCTAGGCTTGCGTCAAGAAGCCTTTGCACGCTATGCCGACGCCGCAATTTTGTATGGCCGCGCCCTTGCAGCGGGCACAACGCGCCCATCGAGCCGAATTTACGCGCAGTGGTTTAACGCTTCGCTCGGCGCGAGCGACGTAGGCACTCTGACACGCCAAGACGATCCGAACCAGTTGGAAGTGGATCGCGTCGTTGATGCCATTAAGTTGCTGGGCACCGAACAAGCAGCGGCCCACATCGCGTTATTTGCAACCCAGGCAAAGGCGTCAATGAGTTCGATGGCTGCGGAATTGAAGCCCAAGTATGCTCGCGCCGCCATGCGCGTCATCGGCACTAACCCCGCAGGCCGCGACCTTGCTCAACGGCTTGCGTTCTATGACGACCTAACCAAAGAAGTCACGCTCGGCTTCACTGTCGATGGAGGCACGCAAGTTTCAAGCGTCGAACCCTTTGGTGCGCATCTAGCCGTATGGTCTACGCGTGCGGTGGCTCGCGAATCTGGCGGCTTTTCCAAGTACCTGGAGAACGAGCAGTACAACTATACAACCGAACAACAGGTTGACTATCGCGATCAACTCGAGAAAAAGATTCGTGCGGCCTTGGTCGAGTCTTTTGATGTTGTTTCGATCACGTTCCACAAAACCGGCGTCAAGCCGATGGGCTTTGGTCGCCCCGGCTGGGAAGCCTTCCCATTGGCATATGTGCTGATGAAGGCCAAGGGCCCGGATGTGGATCGCATACCGCCCATCGCGCTCGACATGGATTTTTCCGATGTTGAAGGCCAGATCATCCTTCCGGTTTCGACGCCGCTCACGCTCGTCGATGCCAAGGCCGTTACGCCGCCGACGCCTGTGATTCAGGAATTGCAGATCGAGCAAACACTCGATGATCGCGAAGCAAGCACAGGCGTCATTCGTTTATCGATTGTCGCCAAGGGCAAGGGCTTGATCCCTTCGCTCGAAACGCTCATCGATACGAGCACGATCCAAGGGTTGTCGATCAAGAATGTCGAAGATGGCGGCCTTGCCATCACTGATCTTGACGCCACGGGCGCTACACCTGTGCCGCTCGCCGAGCGAACCTGGACCCTTGAGTTGGTTCCAACCAACCCGCGTGTCGCGCCGAGCACCTTTACCTTCCCCACTGCCAAGGTGAAGGAAACCAAGCTCGCGCTCAAGCGGTACGCCGACGCGGATATCACCGAAACCACGGCTACAACAACGCTAGCTTCGATCCCGACCAAGGGACCGGCATGGTGGGTCTACGCACTGGGCATCGGCGCACTCGCTGGAGTTGGCGCAGTCGTATGGCGGACAACACGCAAAGCCGTGGTCGATCCCGCAACCCTTGGGCCGGTTGTTGCCGTGCCGAGCAATGTTACACCTGTTGGTGCTATATCACTACTTCGCCGAATTGAATCAAAGCATTCGAAGGGATTGGGCGCCGACGAGCGTACTGATTTAGTCCGCGCAATTGCCGACATCGAACAGCGGTACTTCGCACAAGCGCAGCAAG
>JBBRGG010000264.1:0-3652 GCA_038240875.1 Phycisphaerales bacterium
CCAATGAAACACGAAGATCCCAATCTCAACGGCAGGCCCGCCGTCGAAATCGTCCTCACTAAGCTTCACGCCGGTGGCAAGTTCCAACAAGAAGGCAGCGCGTACAAAGTTTCCGGCGGCCTCCATGGCGTCGGCGTCTCCTGCGTTAACGCCCTCTCCGAATATCTCGATTGCGAAGTCTACCGCGATGGCACCATCCATCACATCGGCTTTGAGCGTGGCCGAGTCACCACCGAGCTACGCGTCATTGGCCCAATCCCCGCTGGCGCAAACCGCGTCCGGGGCACTACCGTCACTTTCCGACCCGACCCAACCATCTTCCCCGAAACCACCTTCGATTACGCCACCCTCGCAAGTCGTCTTCGCGAACTCGCCTTCTTAAACCCAGGTGTCACCATCCGCTTCTCCGATGAACGCGTGGGTAGCGACGGCCAAACTCGCTCCGAAACCTTTCGCGCCACCAATGGCCTCCTCGAATACGTCGCCCATCTGATGACCGGCAAAATCCCTGTCTCCGCCCCTGTCTACATGCGACGTGAAAACGCAGCCGAAGGCACCGTCTGCGAAGTCGCCATGCAGTACCACGACGGCTACAACGAACTCTTGCTTTCCTTCGCCAACAACATCAACAACATCGACGGCGGTACCCACGCCCAAGGTTACAAAACCGCCCTCACCCGCGTCTTAAACGTCTACGCACGCAAAGCCAATTTCCTTAAAGAAAAAGACCCCGTCCCCACCGGCGACGACCTTCGCGAAGGGCTCATCGCCATCATCTCCGTCAAGCTCCCCAACCCCACCTTTAACAATCAGCCCAAAGAACGCCTCCTCAACCCCGAGGTTGAATCCATCGTTTCGCAAGCCGTTGGCGAAGGGCTCGAACGCTGGCTCGAAGAACACCCCGCCGAAGCCAAACGCCTGTGCTTGAAAGGCATCGTCGCCGCCCAAGCACGCGAAGCCGCTCGCAAAGCCCGCGAACTCACCCGCCGAAAGAGCGCGCTAGATTCTGGTTCGATGCCCGCAAAACTCCGCGATTGCCGAACCCGTGACATCAACCGCGCCGAGTTGTACCTCGTCGAAGGCGACTCCGCAGGTGGTAGCGCTGGCAGCGGCCGCGACGTTGACACCCAGGCAATCCTGCCCCTCAAAGGCAAAATCTTGAACGTCGAAAAAGCCCGCATCGATCGCATGCTCGCCTTCGAAGAAATCCGCATCCTTATCGCGGTACTACGCGTAGGCATCGGCGCCGAAAGCGATCTCACCAAGCTTCGCTACGGCAAGATCATCATCATGACCGACGCCGACGTCGATGGCTCGCACATTCGCACACTCTTGCTCACCTTCTTCTTCCGCCAAATGCCCGACCTCATCCGTCGTGGGCACCTCTATATCGCCCAGCCGCCTCTTTACCAAATCATCCGCAAGAATGGCCGCAGTAAAAACTCGACGTACGTTCTCAACGAGCGTCACCTAGACGACGCATTAACCGAGCTAAACAACGATGATGTTGCGCTCATCATCCGCGAGCCCGCCCAAACCGACGAAGCTGGCGCGCCGGTGGCTCCAAACGAAATCTCTCGCGTCGAGGGCAAGTCTCTTCGCCGCGTGATCAACCTTTTGCGGCGCATGAAGGACCTCATCGAAATCGCTGAACGCCGTGGCGTCAAGTTCGTCGATGTTCTCGCCGCTCGCCACAATGGTCACCTGCCCACCTTCCGCGTTTCGTGGCGCGATGGCAGCGCCCACGCCTACTCCGAAGTTGAAGCCCACGCCATTATCACCGCAAAAAAGCTCTCTCTCGTAGACCGCGCCGAAGCGCCAGCTATTGTCGTCGCGGGCTCTGTGGCTGCCATTCCGGCGAGTCTATCCAATCCATCCGCGCCTGATCTATTCGCGCCCAATACGGCCGTGACTTCTTCGGCACCCGCGCTCACTTCCGACATCATTCCCGTAGCCAACCCCGCCATGATCGCCACCGTGCGCGAACTGCATGAGAACAAAGAACTCGACCGCATTTTCAGCGAGCTCGAATCTCTTGGTTTACCTATCAGCGTCGCGAGTTACTCCGCAACCATGACCCAGGCCGTCACCGGCGACGATCTGCCTTGCCGATTCGCGTGGTCAACCAAGCCAAGCGCAAACGCCAACCAATCTGGCAAGCAAGTTGCCGCTGAAGCTGAAAGCACAGAAGAACCAGCCGACCTCGACGAGCCAAGCGAGAGCGCGGTTACCATCAAAGTAAGCGCATCAGGCTTCGTCGAAGCGCCAAACATCAACGAGATCCTCGCCGGGCTCAAGGTCATCGGCCGCCGTGGCATCGAAATCAAGCGATTCAAAGGTCTGGGCGAAATGAACGCTTCTCAGCTCTGGGAAACCACCATGGACCCCACCAAGCGCACGCTCCTCAAAGTCACTTGGGACGTCGCGAGCCAAGCCGATTCGCTCTTCTCAATCCTGATGGGCGAAGAAGTCGAACCCCGCCGCAAGTACATCGAAGAGCACGCCCTCGAAGTAAAGAACCTCGACGTGTAATACGAACCTCGTTCAATTCTCTACCTGCCTTTGGGTACCCTCTTCTCTCCGAACATTATGCAAATCGTGAGTGAAATGGCGAGGGGGAACGCGTCTTGGACAAGCGCGATGTGAGCTTCGCTTGCACTTACGCGTGACGCGTAAATACGTTCTTATCCACGGCAGCAGTCACATCGGGCTGCCGCCAAAGTTTGTCAATTGTGTGCAAAGGCGTGTGATCGCCGCGCGCGCAGCGAGTAACGAACGGGCGAACTCGTTGTTCGCGCCTTCTGGCATTTCGATGCACCTTAATCGTCTAGAATCATGGCAGCAAGTGCCAAGGCTATTGCCATGGGCGCTCTTGTTGCGTGGGGCCATAAAAGCGCAAAATCGCTTAAGTTGTTCGAAGAGAGAGGCTACACATTGCAATATCAGTACATAGTAAGACAAGACCGTGGCACATACCAAGGCATTTGTTTCAGGTTGGCAAGCCACGAGAGCGGGCGAACCAGTCATCGTTCCATTGTTTGAGCATGCTGGGGTTGTTGCAGTGATGGACGTTTGTATGAAGTTGGCCTAGCGAAATGCAGCCGGTTTCGCGTGGGATGAATACGCCTTGAGGTGTTGGCGCGATGGTTTCGTAGGCTTTATTGGCAAAGGGATCTACGACAAGATATTGGCCCATGAGTTCATATTGCGATTCGGCTCTGTGATGGATGAAGTGCATGGCAAAGCCACAGTTTGGCAGGTACACATCAGGGCGTCCTGGCCAGACCCACGCGAGCATGACGCCCCACGCTGAGCCACGGAAATCGAATTTGGTGCGGCCATGGCGGTCGAGCAGACGCGGCTGGAGAAGCCGATGAGGCACGTCGTGAAGCGATGGCCAAAGTTCGAGCGTGAAGGGTGGCGGCGCTTTCAATCGCTCGTTTATAGCTGCTTGATCTTGATTCGCAAGATAGCGCATTACAATCTCGAAGCCTGCTTTGCCTGCTTCGCTCCACAAGGGAATCGTGATCGCGGCGGCGACGGAGCCTTTGGGGCGGTTGTCCTTGTCGCGCTCGATGAACGATGTTGGCCCGGCACGAAGCGCGTCGATCATTGCATTTTGATGGCCATGGTCGATGAAGGCTTGGAGGTG
>JBBRGG010000265.1:0-3650 GCA_038240875.1 Phycisphaerales bacterium
GGAACCAGATCACAATGGCGTTCGAGTTCGTGGCGTGATCCAAGGAAAGCTGGGCTTCTGGAAGCGAGGCTGAGTTACGTGCGGATTTGTGCACGGATATACGCACGGTTTCGGGCGATAGTCTGGTAGATATAGCGTGGATCAAGCCTTGGGATGGCTATTTGCGGGCGTAGTGTGGCGATGAAGTGTGGCTGGGCTTGACGCGAGCAGATGAGCCGCTATCCTTCGCGTTCCAGCGGTTGAAGTGGCATGCTCGTTTGGCCGAAATGGTGAATGGATTGGCTGCTTTGGCTGGGATTTGTAGATTGCAAGATCTTTGAGGCGCGTAAGCGGCTCTGAAAACAGGCTTAGGGGTATTTAGCTCAACGGTAGAGCACCGCATTGAAAATGCGGGGGTTCCCGGTTCAAATCCGGGAATACCCATTACAGAATTACGACTCACATGTCTATAAATCATGCAGTCAGCACGCCGAGCACCCTCGAAGTTGTCCGGCGATTTTTTTGCCTGCGTATGAAATACGTGCGTTGGGTCCGCTTACTTGCTCTTGGCGAAGAAAGCCTGGATCGCGGCTTTGCCTTCGGGCGTGTTGCGCAGGTGCACAAGCCGGTCTCGTTCGACCTTGCACGCGGCGGCCCAGCCACGGGTGAGGCCAGCGTCGATGGCGTCCGCCACAGCTTTGGCTGAACCGGTCGCGGGAAGGTCGTTGCGAATCGCGTCGAGAGCTTCCATCACGCGGGGCACAGTTGCGGGGCGGCCAACGTGGCGTGATGGTGCGCCGTCGCGCGTGTGCGTGTTGGTTCGGGCTGCGGGGAGCGCGGTGGGAAGAGAGTTGAGCTGGCCGCTGTTGATGAAGGCTTGGCCCCGGACCCAGCCTTTGGCGGTGTCGAGAAGCTTGTCGTGGCTTGGTGCGACGGCGTCAAAGAAGCCTGCGGTCGAAGCCTGGTCGTACGTCAATGGCTTGCCGGTGGCTGTGGCGCGGATGGCTTCGGTAGGGTCAATTCGCGCGGGGAGGAGGCAAGAGCCACCCCAACCTGGACAGATCGAAAGGCTGGCTTCGGGAAGGCCGATTGGGTAGGGCTTGCCGGGTTGGCCATCGCGCATGGCGGGGGGCGCGCCGATAAGACCGTCGCAGTGCATGGCGAGTTCGAGGCCGCCACCGAGGGCGGCGCCGTTGATCGCGGCGGCGGTTGGGTAAGGTAGATCGGCGAGCATCTGAAAGACTTTGGAGCCGTATTCGAGGTAGCGGTGGAGTGCGTCGTCGTCAAGTTCGCTGATGCTCTTTAAGTCGGCGCCTGCGACAAAGACGCGCTCGGAAGCAGACGCAAGCACAAGGCCGAGGACGGACTTGGGTATTGCTTTGAGCGTGGCTTCGAGCCGCTCGATGAGCGCGCGATCAAGGACGATTACGGGCTTATCTGGCTGTTCAAGTTTGAGGACGGCGATGCCCGCGTACGGCCCTTGGGCATCGATGGAAACGAGGAGTGGTTCGATCAAGTTGGTCGCCATGGGCGGAGTGTAGTGCGATGTGTGGTGAGGGAGGACGTTGCGAGTGTTATGTTGTGTTAAGGTACGTTGCGCGTGGGGAGCGATTGTTTACTTGGCGAGCTTTGCGCGAAGCATGGCTTGGGTTTCGGGAGTTTGCAAGACCTTTGCCGAGAGGGCGGCGGCGTCGTCGGCGATTGCTTTATCGAGCGAGGCGTCGATGGTGTTGAGAAGCGATTTTGTGCCGCGAAGCGCGTGAGCGCCAGCTGCGGAAAGGCGCTTGGCAAGGTCATCGGCGGCGGCGTCGAGATCGGCGGCGACAGGAACCAAATGATCGACGATGCCTCGTTCGTACGCCACGAGACCGGAGAAAAGGCCGCCGGTAAGAAGCACGTGGCGCGCAGGGCCAGAGCCGATTTTGCGAACGAGCCACGGCGCGACGACGGCGGGGCAGACGCCTAGATCAACTTCGGGAAAGCCGAGCTTTGCGTCGGCGTGAGTGATGGAAATATCGCAGACGGTGGTGAGGCCACAGCCGCCACCGATCGCGGCACCGTTGACTTTGGCGAGGGTGATGATCGGGAGGGCGCGAAGTTTGAGGCAGAAGTGCGCGAGGCTAAAGAGAAGTGCGTGGGCGGCTTGGGGATCGCCTAGGACAAGCTTTAAGTCCATGCCAGCACAGAAGGATTTGCCTACGCCGGTGAGGATGAGAACGGTGGGGGTGGCTGATGTTGTATGGGCAGTTGCCAAGAGCAAACCCAGTTCATCAACGCGGGCGTGCATCGCGGCGAGAAGTTCAGTAGAGAGTGCGTTGCGCGACTCGGGGCGATTCATGGTGAGGGTTACGATGCTGTCTTGGTGGGTCAGGATCGCGAGCGAGTCGTTGGTGGTTGAAATAGCATCTGGCGTGTTCATGCGTTGTACCGGAGAGGAATGCGGATTGGATTGATACTACTGGTCGAAGGATTGCGTATTCAAGATTTGGGTTCGGCGCGAGCAGTGGATTTGGCGAGAATTGCGGCGAGCAGGGTTCGTTGTTCGGCGGAGCCAACCAGAGAGAGAGAAGCCTCGCGTGCGGCGTTTAATTGTGAGGCAAGTGGAGCGTGTGCCGCGTTGAGTGAGTCGTCGATGCGGTTGAGAAAGTTTTTGGTGTACGCGATGGCGTGCCTAGGTTTGTCGGCGAGTATTTTGGCGAGTTCGAGGGCTTTGGGCTCGACTTCTTCACGCGTCGCGCAGCACTCGTGAGCAAGGCCCGCGGCGAGGGCTTCGGGGCCAATCATGAGCTGGCCCGACATGAGGCGAGCGCGAGCCGGGCCAGCGCCGACGGAAAGAAACAGCAAGGGAGCCGCGACTGCGGGAGAAATGCCCAGACGCAGAACCGGATAGCCAAGCGTGGCGGCGGAGTTTGTGACGACGATGTCAGCGCCGGAGAGAAGTGCGCACCCGCCAGCGATTGCGGCGCCATGAGCGGCGATGATGACCGGGCAAGGAATAGTGCGCATCGCGTGAACCGCGGCGGACAGGCTCGTTAAGAGTGCGGCAAGGGCGGTGTCGTCGGCTTGGCAAAGAGGTAAATCAAAGCCTGCGCAGAAGCAATCCCCACTGCCTGAGAGGACAATTGCATGTGCGCTCCACGCAGTATCCAGGTGGGAGATCAATCCATCGAGCATGGCGGGTGTAAGCGCGTTTTTCTTGCTCGGGCGGTCCAAGCGGATCAGGAGCGTGTGCCCGATGGGTTCGGCGGTAATCATGCGTGCGAGTTTCCGTTTGGGTTACCCTGCGTGTTGCCAAGTTGGGTAAGAGTGCGGGCATAGGTCGCGGCAGCTTCGAGCGCTTCGAAGTTGACGTTAGTGGTGTAGCCAGCGTCCAGGATTGTGCGCACAAGTAGGTCTGTCGCGATGTTGCCCGGGGCGCGAGTGGTCGAGCCGTCTCGGTTACGCGTGCTGGCATAAGGGCAACCGCCTAGGCCCGCGACCGAACCATCGAAGGAGCGGATGCCCATGTCAAGAGCAACGTTAACACACGCCGCAGCTTGGTTGAATGTGTCGTGGAAGTGAAGCGTGATTGGAACATTGCCAGGAGTGAAACAGAGGGCGATGCGCGAGATTGATTGCAGATGCGCGAGCAGTTTGCAAGTGGTTGTGGGAGTGGCGGCGCCAATGGTGTC
>JBBRGG010000266.1:0-3647 GCA_038240875.1 Phycisphaerales bacterium
CATCCCGCCCCACCACCGTCATCGATGGCTCCAACACTGGTCGTCCTCCAGCCGTCGTCGCTACCGAAGGTTCTCCCGCACAAATCAAGCTCGCGCCTTCCCCCAAGAAAGAAGTACCTCGTAGCGTTGATCGCACCAAAGCAGCCACACCAGCACCAATGCTTTCTCCCGCCGAAATCGCCGTCAACGAAGGCAAGGCGCTCGAATCTCAAGGCAAGTACGCCGAGGCGCTCGCCGCCTTTGACCGCGCCATCAGCGATAACCCACTGCTCATCTCGGCTTACCTCGGCTCAGGTGAACTACTTCGCAATCAAGGCGATTACTCCGCCGCCGAAAAACGCTACCAGCGTGCCTGCCAGGTTGATCCGCAAAACTTCGACGCCCAGTACCAGCATGGCTTGACACTTCAACTCCTTAACCGTTGGCCCGACGCCGTCGGCGCGTACCTTCGCGCACTGGCGATCAAGCCCGAAGACTTCCAGGCTAATCTCAACGTCGCAACCGCCTACCTCCAGCTCGGCGAGCCTGAACGCGCCCTTCCATTCGGCCAGCGCGCCGCAGCTTCAGACCCCGGTAGTGGCCCGGCTCGCAACAATTTGGGCCGCGTGTACGCCGCCCTTGTTCGCCATGGCGAGGCAATCGTCGAGTATCAACAAGCCGCCGAACTGATGCCACTGACCGCGCCACTCCTGCTCAACTTGGCCAACAGCCTCGGCAAAGAATCTCGCCATGAAGAAGCCGTGAACGTGCTTAACCAGCTCATCCTGACCGAGCCAACTCCCGCCGCGTACGAACGCCTTGGCGCGAGCCTCTTCAAACTTCGCCGCTATGACGCCGCGATGGCCGCATTCAAAACCTCGCTCGAGATCGACGCCAACCACTTTCCAGCGCTTAATGGCCTTGGCGTTTGCCTGCTCAACCAATACGAATTTGCCGGTCAAAGCGACGACATCGCGCGCATCGAAGCCGTTCGAGCTCTTCGTCGAAGCCTGCAGCTCCAGCCAAATCAACCCGCGATCCTGAACTTGATCACCCGCTATCAGTAAAGTCGCTCGCGTGTGTTTATTCAAATGCTGGCGTGTAGCGCAGCGGGGCTGACGTGCCTAGGTCAAACCCGCTGACGTACCACAGCAGCAGGAACGCTGTCCACACGACAAACAAAATTACCGAATAAGGCAGCATCAGCGAGATCAGCGTGCCCAGGCCCGCGTTAGCTTTGTACTTTTGCAACACCACCAGAATGATCAGCAAGTAACTGTTCAAAGGCGTGATGATGTTGACGACGCTATCACCGATGCGGTATGCCGCGGTGGTGAGTTCCGGGCTGACGCCGACCATCATGAACATGGGGATAAAGATCGGCGCGAGAACTCCAAACTTGCTGAGCATGCCGCTCATGGCGAAATCGCCAAAGATAACGAGAATGACAAAGAGCGTGATCAGCACCGGGATCGGCAAGTTCGCTGATACAAGCAGCGATCCACCCGCGTACGCGAGCATCCGGTCAAGGCCTGTGTACTGGAAGTAGTTGACGAATTGACCAAGAAAGAAGGCGATTCCTAAAATCGGCACGATCGACTTGATGCCGTGGTAGATGCCATCGATAAGGTCTTTCTGCGTATTGAACGTGCCGGTAAGCCTGCCATAGACCATGCCTGGAATCAGGAATGCAAACAAGATCATCGGCACGATTGCCTGCGACCAGCGATCGCCCGCGCCTTCCACAAGCGTTGGCTTAGCAGCGGCTTGTGCGACAACCATCGGCGTTTCGATGATAATTTTGTCTGGCGTAATGCCGGCTGCTGTCGCCGCGTCTTTATTCTCAAAGACTGTGATGGGCTGGTTCGTGAGTACGCGGCCGTTGGCAAGTGTCGGCAAGCCCTTGCCTTGCAAAGGCCAGCCCGGGAGCACAATCAACGCGGCGAAGATCGCCAGCACCGCGACATGGGCCACGCCAGCCCAAGCAAGGCCGCGCTTCTCGGGCTTGGTGAGGCGGAGTTCTGCGAGGCTTTTACCTTCGAGTTTGACGCCTTCTCCTTTACCAATCTCACGAAGCAACCTTGGCTCCACGATCTTGTCGGTGACGAACCAGCCGACAAGCGTGACGATGACCGCAGAACCGATCTTGAAATAGAGGTTGTGAGTCGCAAGCACACTGGGATAACTTGGATCGATGATGTGCGCGGCTTGCGTGGCTGTGCCCGCGAGAAAGCCGTCGCCCGCGGTGGGAAAGATGCCGCCGCCGAAGCCGCCGGCAACGCCACAAAACGCCGCAGCAAGACCGGCAATTGGATGCCTGCCCATCGCGAAGTACAACGCCGCTGCAAGTGGTGGTAGGATGATGTATCCCGCGTCGCTGGCCACACTGGAATTAGCACCAATAAAAATAATCATCGGCGATAAAAGCTTACTCGGGGTCGCGAGTGCGAGACAGCGCATGAACGCGCCGAACAAGCCAAACTTCTCTGCGGCACCGATGCCGAGCATCGCGACAAAGATGAGCCCGAGGGCTGGCAGCATGGTGAAGTTTCGGAGCATCGAGCTCAACATCCAGTAGATGCCTTCGCCGGTGAGCAGGCTCTTTGGCTTGAGCGGATCACCTATTTTGACGAGCGAGGTGACGATCTTTCCACTTTTATCATGAAGCGCAACAAGCTTTGCCGAGCCGTCGGCGTTCAAGATTACTGAGCCTGCTGCGTCGAGAGCGGGCGTGGTTTGCACGACTAATTTCACTGGCTGAACGGACCAGTCAAGTGCCGTGCCGAGGGCAGAGGCGGCGACCACGATTGCGGCAAGAATTGCGAAGAGGATCGCGGGCTCGGGAAGTTTGTTTCCCATCCATTCGATGAAGTCGAGGACGCCGCGGCGTTTGGTTGTCGATGAAGAAGGCATGCGCTACTCCAGAATTGCGATCAGCTCGTCGATTCGATGAGGAGTGATACTACCGTAATTTGCGAGCGGACTGTTGGGAAATTTTGCACTCGAATAGACGACACGTTCGTGCGATTTGGTTGAGATCGATGAAGCTTTGGGGCATCGTGAAACCTCTGGCGCGAAGGCCTGTTGTGCGTACAGAATGGAACGCGTGTACACAGAATGGGCGCGATGGATCGCGGCGCGCGCGCAGGTGAGCCCTTTGTGCGCACGAACGTGGCCGGTTGATCTGCGATGGCAAGTACGCAGGTTATTTGTGTGCAGGGGAATAGAACAAAAGAACAGATTTGTTCCAACGAATTCTCGATGAATTATGGCATCCACGTGTAGAGATTTAGAGCATGAAGACACCACTCGGAGAGAGGTGCTACCCAAGACAAAGATTCGTGTCAGTTAACAACCCTCGTTGAAACGGGGGTTTGCACATGTGCATGATAATTCTTTGCAGGTTTATGCGCCGACGGCTTCGCACACTTTCTTCGCGGCGTCGGTAAGGTCGGTCGCGGCTCGCATGGTGGGGATTTTCTCGCGTGCGTCTTCGAGGATTTTGCGGCCTGCGGCGACGTTGGTTCCTTCGAGGCGGACGACCAAAGGCACTTTGAAGCCGACTTTTTGGGCTGCGTTGACGATGCCTTGGGCAATGATATCGCAGCGCATGATGCCGCCGAAGATGTTGACCAATATGCCCTCGACCGCCGGATCGGACAGGATGA
>JBBRGG010000267.1:0-3620 GCA_038240875.1 Phycisphaerales bacterium
GGTGCCCGTAGTAGCAGCCCCGGCATGCAGCACCAATTGCGTGCTGGGTTGTTGATCGTGTAAGCCAACTTCGGCCCCGCTATTCAAGCAATACTCATCGCTCACGACGCTGTCTCCACAGCACCAATCGCCGATGCAATTTCCGCCGAGCAGTTGGTGATCGTGTGCAATAACAAAGACAAGGCATTGATTCAGAGCGTGCTGGGGCAAGTGGGTTTGGCGGCTCGTATCCGAGACATTACCACCAAGGCCGATCTTGTTCGATAGTACGGCCTCGCCCTGAGCACCCGCCATAACAGCGATATGGCAAAGACTCTATACTCCGCTATCGCGACCGAGTTTGACGACAAGTTCACTCTTGCCGATCCAGCTTCCATCGATGCAATTACAAAAGAACGTAGCTATGACAAATTTATCGCTCGTAAGTATCTGATTTATTGATCAAACCGTTACGCGAGGTTAGAAATTGAATGACAATTCCTAACCGAATGTCGCTGGCCCAAACGCAAGTTAAAGCATGAAATCCACTGCTTCTATTACTCAAACAATATTTGATTTCCACAAGTTCTGAATATTTAGTCTTCGACCGACTTAGACCCCCCACCCCAACTCTCTTCCTCGATCTCTTGCCGCGACGACCGCATCGACGATGGCTTCGCGGACGCCACTGGCTGCGAGTGATTCCACTGCCGCGTGGGTCGTGCCGTCTTTGCTTGTCACGCGTGCTCGCCATGCCGCTGCATCAAACGTGCACGCTTCCTGCGATTCGTCCGCCGCACCCGCGAGCAATCGTGCTGCGGCGTCTAGCGTCTTCGCCACGATCCGACGCGATTCTCGCACTTCAAAACCAACTTCGCACGCCCCCACCACCATCGCCTCGGCGAGATAAAACGCAAATGCTGGCCCCGATCCCGCGACCGCCGTAAACGCGTCCATGAGTGATTCATTGATCTCGACGACTTCGCCAAATGTCGCGAGCACGCCTCTCGCCATAGCGACATCCTCGCGCGTTGCCGATGCACCCGCGCTCAATGCCGTCATGCTCATGCCGATGAACGCGCCAAGATTTGGCATCGACCGTACCACACGAGCTCTAGGCATCATCGCTTCGATTCCCGCAGTTGTCACCCCCGCCATGATCGAAACCACCAGCCGCGCCACGCACGCTTGATCCAACTCCGGCACAACACCCGTGAAGATCTGTGGCTTGACCGCTAGCACCACCGTCGCGGTTTGTGCACACAACCCAAGCCCCTCATGTAAAGTAGAAACTAATTTCAGTTTAGGTATTTGCGCGCGCACCTGATCCTGTACTTTATTCGGTTCTTTTTCCAGTTCAATTAGCCGCTGCGCCGCCGACACGTTTGGCTCGACGACAACCACCGCTCGACCGTTGGCGGCACAGGCACGAGCGATCGCGCCGCCCATGTTGCCGCCGCCAATGATGAGTAGCTCGAACTTTGCCGAATTGGTGCCCATCATGTTTATCGTGTCCATAATGTCACGAGCCTATCCAACAAGTCGCGCCAACAAGTCGGACAACTTACCCGGTTTGTGCGCACACCTCTTGCCAGTGCACCCAACCACGCCGTAAGCGATTTCGCGCTACTATCAAACTCATGTCAGCTTATTACCAACTCGACTTTGAACGCCCGATCGTTGAGCTCGACGAACGAATAGAAGCCATCGAACAGCAACTCGCCTCTCTCGCGGCAGCCGCTGGCGAAAGCGCGTCCACCGATCCGGCGATCACCGCGCTTCGCGACGAATTTGCCTTTCTGCGAAATTCACGCGAAGGCTTGCTCGCCGAGCTGTACACCGCACTAACTCCTTGGCAGACAGTTCGTGTTGCTCGCCATCCACTTAGGCCACAAACCCGCGATTACATCAAACTCATGTGCCGTGAGTTTGTCGAGTTGCATGGCGACCGCCGCTACGGCGACGACCCGGCGATCGTCGTCGGGTTCGCCCGAATTGGCCCATCGCCTGGCCAAAAAGTTCTCTTGGTTGGCCATCAAAAAGGTAAGGAAACCAGCGAAAAAATCGCCTGTAATTTCGGCTGCGCCCATCCCGAGGGGTATCGTAAAGCCTTGCTTAAGATGGAGTTAGCCGCCAAGTATCGCCTTCCTATCGTCACCCTGGTCGATACCCCCGGCGCCTATCCAGGCTTGGGTGCTGAGCAACGTGGACAAGCGGAGGCAATCGCTGTCAATATGCGAGAAATGTCGATGTTGCCCACACCGATTGTCAGCATCGTCATCGGCGAAGGCGGCTCGGGCGGCGCGCTAGGGATCGCAGTCGCCGACAAGGTCGCGATGCTATCCAATTCATGGTATTCGGTGATTTCACCGGAAGGGTGTGCGGCGATCCTCTGGAAAGAAGCCAACGACAAGACCAATACCGCCGCAGCATACGCGTTAAAGCTTTCGGCACGCGACAACATGGAACTGGGCATCATCGATGAAACCATCGCAGAGCCAGTTGGCGGGGCGCATCGGAACCCGGTAGCGACTGCGGATTCGCTGCAACGTTGGATCCTAACGACACTTAGCCGCCTCAAAGAATTGCCAATCGAAACCTTGTTGCAACAACGGTACGAGCGATTCAGGCGGATGGGCTCGTTTCTTGAAGCAGCAGTCTAAGGATGAGGGTTTAAAGGGTGGGGTTGGATTGGGGTTTGGATGGGAGTTTGGATAGGGGCGGTTTGGGAATGAAGTGTCGTTTGGGTATGAACGCCATGCCGAACCTGCGCCAGGAGTATACAAATTCAAAATGTAAACTCTTACATGGCACGGAAAGTCGGGTACTCTTTGACCCAATAACATATTGTGCATACCCTTAGACCCCAAATCTGGATTCTGTGCGGGCAGAAGCAGTGGTTTTCTGCAGCACTGGAAGCTAGGCGCAGGGATTGCCGAAGGCCAATTCGGTTGCGTCTACCATGGGAGCGGTGCAAAGCATCAGGAACAACCGTGTCGAAACCCACGCCGAAATCTGTCGCCGTCAAGCCCGCAAAGGCATTTGCATCTAAATCGACTGCAAAGGCGTCGCCCGGGAAGAGCGGACCTGGGTCAAATGCGAAGGCCGCACTGGCGAAGAAGCTGGCTGGGGCCAAGTCAACTGCTAAAGCTGGCGTTGCAAAGGATGCTGCCAAGATGGCGACGAAACCCACGGCCTTGACCAAAAATACCGCTGCAAAGGCCTCAAACACTAAGGTAGCCACGACTGTAAAGGCTGGCTCAACATCCAAGACAGGCGCTTCGAAGCTCGTCACGGTAAAGGGCGCCGCTCCAAAGACCTCTGCTTTCAAGGGACCGGCTTCAAAGGCTTTAGCTGTCAAGGTAGCAACTTCCAACGCTTTGGCAACTAAGCCAGACTCCAAAACCGTGAAGCCAGCTTCAGAGGCAAAGGGTGCGCCAGTTGTCAAGTCTGCGGTTCCTACTAAAGCTGCTGTTCCTGTCAAGACTGCGGCGGCCGCGAAGCCGGTGGTTACACCTAAGGGTGATAAGGCTGCCCAGCCTGCCGCGGCTGCAAAGCCGGTGACTGCGGTTGGTGCCAAGGCCGCCGCAAAGAACAAGAACGCGAGCGACAGCACGGACACGACACCTGCGGCGAGCACC
>JBBRGG010000268.1:0-3610 GCA_038240875.1 Phycisphaerales bacterium
GCAACCCGCTTGAACGTGAGCGTGGCATAACGATCCTTGCGAAGAACTGCGCCGTGCAATATGACGCGCTGGATGGGAAGAGCTATCGCATCAACATCTTGGACACCCCGGGCCACGCCGACTTTGGCGGTGAGGTTGAGCGCGTACTTCGCATGGCTGACGGGGTGTGCTTGCTTGTTGACTCGTCCGAAGGCGTGATGCCTCAGACCAAGTTTGTGCTGAGCAAGGCTCTTGAGCTTGGGCTTAAGCCCATTGTCATGGTGAACAAGGTTGATCGTTCGGACCAGCGCGTGTCCGATGTTGTCAACGAAGTCTTTGACTTGCTGGTTGATCTTGGCGCGGACGAACTTGCGATGGAGTTTCCCACGCTGTACGCGGTTGGCCGCGATGGGTGGTGCACGCGTGAATGGCCGATTCCCGATCCTCAGCCCACGACTTTGCGTGACGCCTTTGAGGCCATCGTCCGCGAGATTCCCGCGCCCCCTGCCGACATTACCAAGCCTTTGCAGTTGCTTGTCACTAACATCGACTATAACGAATACGTCGGGCGAATCGGCATCGGTCGCATTTTCAACGGCACGATCAAGCCGGGGCAACAGGTGTGCGTCATTAAGGCCGACGGCAAGAAGGTTTTGTGCAGGCCGACTCAGTTGTTACAGTTTGTCGGCCTCAAGCGTGTTGAAGTGTCGTCGGTCGAAGCAGGCGACTTGCTCGCGCTCGTCGGGCTTGATTCGGTAGACATCGGCGACACCATCACCGATCCGGAGCATCCGATCCAGTTGCCGCCACTTACGGTCGAAGAGCCGACGATCACGATGTTGTTCAAGATTAATGACTCACCGTTCGCTGGACAAGAAGGTGAATACGTCACCAGCCGTCAGATTCGCGAGCGCTTGGCCAATGAATTGCAGCGCAACGTGGCAATGCGGGTTGAGCCTGGTCGTACGGCCGATGAATTCATGGTGTCGGGCCGAGGAATCTTGAGCCTGGGCATCTTGATCGAAACCATGCGCCGCGAAGGCTTCGAGCTTCAGGTCGGCAAGCCCGAAGTCATCATCAAGCAGATCGATGGCGTCGCCCACGAACCCGTCGAAGAGCTCGTCGTCGATACCCCAACTGATACCGTCGGCGGCGTCATGGAACTCGTCGGCTCACGTAAGGGCGAACTCAAAAAGATGGAGCCTCGCGGCGACAAGATCACGCACCTCAAGTTCGAGATTCCATCTCGCGCGCTCATCGGCATGCGCGGCAAGATGATGACCGCGACCCAAGGCCAGGCGATCATCCACCACAGCTTCTTGAAGTTCATGCCCGTGGTTGGCGAAGTGCCTCATCGGCAGAACGGCGTGCTTATCTCCCTCGAAACCGGCACCATCACCGGGTACGCCCTCGAACAGCTTGCTGATCGCGGGATCATGATGGTCTCGCCGACGGACAAGGTCTATTCGGGCCAGATCGTGGGCGAGCACAACCGCGACAACGACCTTACCATCAACTCAACGCGTGCCAAGCATCTGACCAACTTTCGAGCCGCGGCCAAGGAACAAACGGTTGTTCTCAAAGCGGCCCGTAAGCTCAGCCTGGAAGCGTCGCTTGAGTACATTGAGGATGATGAACTGGTCGAGCTGACTCCTAAGTCGATCCGTCTTCGCAAGAAGATTCTTGATGAGTCGATGCGCAAGCGAGCGGTTCGCCAGACCAAGGAATAATCCCAAGCCGAAGTAATATCAAGCCAGAGTAATCCCAACCCAAATTAATACCGGGCTGGATACTACCGGGCTGGATTACTATCGAACCTGCTGGAGTAGGCCATTTACAAAAGAATTAGGCGGTTTTCAATGCGTTAAGCATTGAAAGCGCTGCGGGCTTTGCGATCAATCGTGCGCACGAAGGCTATCCTTCGTACATGATTCACCCATGGCATGACGTTACGCCAAGTCTTGAGAGCAAAGTCTCTGCGCTCGAAGGCGCGAAAAACGCGATGACCGATTCAAAGGTTGGCCCAACTTCGGGCGTAAACTCGGGGAAATTGCCCAATTGCTTTCGCGCGATCATCGAAATTCCTAAGGGAAGCAGCAATAAGTACGAGCTCGACAAGGGCACGGGCATGCTTAAGCTTGATCGCGTGCTATCAAGCGCGGTCTATTACCCAGCAAACTATGGGTTCATTCCGCAAACGCTCGCGGAAGATAATGATCCGCTCGACGTGCTGGTGTATTGCATGGAAGACATCCCGCCTATGACGCTGTGCAACGCACGCGCGGTGGGGATGATGTCGATGGTCGATCATGGCGATCCAGACCATAAAATCATCGCGGTTTTGATGGAAGATCCCATCTATAGCGACTTTATCAAGGCAAGCGATTTTCCCAAGCACATCTTCAAGATGCTTCGGCAGTTCTTTGACGATTACAAGATGCTTGAAGGAAAGAGTGTCAAAGTCGATGAGATCTTGCCGGTGGAGGCGGCGCACGCCGTGATAGAAGACAGCATGTCGCGGTACGAAAAAGCCAGACGAACCGGTGGCATGCAAGGGCTGCGGTAATTTGGTGTGCGGGATCGTGTCAAGATAGTGTGAGCCGGGCTGGGTCATGCGAACGCTTGCGTCGAATAACCGGTTTGTTGACAGTCTCTGCAGTCGCTGAGTACATGCCTGGGGGAATTTATCAGGCGAGAAAGAGTCTCAAGGCAAAGTCCGAAAGCACTTGTCTTAACGAGGTCTTAATTGAAGTACATTAGTACCTTCAAAAACCGCGCCTGACAAGATGATACGAGTATGAAAAGAAGCCTTAATGTGATCGGTAAGTGCTCGCATTCGTTTGATTTATGAAGCCATCGTGCTAGCGTTGGCTGAGAAGAGATCGCGGCTTGCCGGCCGCAAATGAGATGCCCCCCTTTATAAGTCATATTTGAACAGTATTAGTTGCTGCCAACGCATAGACGAGACTCTTTAGTCACGCTCAACGTTGGGCAGGATCGTACAAGTCTGTGAAGGCTTGCCAGGTCTGGCAAGTACTGCGTCGACACATGGCGTGTGAAGAAGCATTGAGTTTAGGGGCTGTTCTTGGTGTGTGCTGGCAGATCGCATGTTGTCGGAAACACTTGCTTTGGAGGATTCTTATGAACGCTCGCGCTATTTTGAACGCCATGGTTGTCGTCGCCGGCTTTGCCGCCGTCGCTTCGTCTCAAGCCCAGGTCGTCATTTCCGCGGTTTATGGCGGTGGTGGTAATGCTGGAGCAACTGTCCGCAATGACTTCATCGAGTTGCGCAACCGTACCAACGCGCCGGTGAACGTTACCGGATGGTCGGTCCGCTACGCAGGCGCTACAGGTAGCAGCTGGACTATCACCAACCTGACAGGCACGATCCCCGCCAACGGCTTCTACCTGATTCGTCAGTCTGCTGGCGGGAACACTACAATTGCCGAACTGACTCCCTTCGATGCCAGCGGCACGGCCAGCATGTCCGGCACGGCGGGCAAGGTCGCACTTGTGACTAATCAGACCGCGTTTAGCGTCTTCTGCCCTGATAGCACTTTGGGCGTCATCGACTTCGTTGGGTACGGTACGACCGCGAATTGTTCCGAAACCGCTCCTACCGCAGCACTGT
>JBBRGG010000269.1:0-3488 GCA_038240875.1 Phycisphaerales bacterium
GCTCGCACTAGCAGCGGGATCTCCACTTTGCCCAGGTGCACGCTCAATATCCTCATTTGAGCTTGGTTCGACGTGTTCGTGTTCGTGTTCGGTGAGAACGCGCGAGACAGCAAAGCGCCAGTGAACGAAGGCACCGCAACCAAATCTGGCGCGGCTTCGCCCGGGGAAAGCTGCGTCCACGCGAGCGTTGAACGATCCAGAAGGTTGATCACGCCGACGGACGCAATTACGCCATGCATGGCTTGTGCATTAGGTGCGAAGCCGCTTTCATCGGGCGCGATCAAGATGCCGCCATCATCCTTAATCCACGCGGCCGCGGGCGGCTGGGCATCGAGCCATCGCTGCGCAAGTCGCACACGAGCAAACGCGTCGATACTCGGTTCGAGCAAATCCGCCAGCAGCATGTCAAGCTCGCTGTGATCCGTGGTCCAAAGTGGGGCAACCCTGCCAATGTGCACGCCTTGAACGCTTGCGTCCCCTGACACGCTGGGCACGGCGAATCGCGCGACTGATGCCACGCGATCCTTTACGCGCCGCGCAACGCTCGCGTCGGCGAACCACAACCACGCAAGCGCTACTCGCCAGCGGTCTTCGTTCTGCTGCGCCAGCGCTTCGATCGCTGGGTCTGCAAAGCGAGGCACAATCGGTACGCCCGGTGCCGAAGTACCATCGAGATTGGGCGCTGGGTCGCGCGCAGGATCGAGACCATCAACCAAAAGCCGCCAACGCCAGCGGGTGATGGGGCTCAGGGCTTCGGTCGCGATAGCCGAAAGAGTCGCGTTGTCGCGAAGCTCTTTGGGAGTGAGCACTGGGATCCAAGGCGAATCGGCGGATGAAGAAGCACCTGTAACTTGAAGATCCTGTGCATTAGGCCGATCTTGAATAAGTGGCCGATCTTGAATAAGTGGCCGATCTTGAATGAATGGCCGAACCAGGCGATTGCGCGATGGGATGGGGTTGATGACGAACTCGGCGATGTCGCCACCGATGTGGAGCAGTTGCAGCGTTTGATCGCTCGAATCAGATTCAGTAGTAGTATTGGCAGATGTGCTTGCGTTCTGTTGAGCCGCAAAATCGACTTGGACCGCGTAGATCCCAATCCAATTTTTGCTTTGGGTGTTGCCGCCGTTTACGGGCGCGTTCCAAGGCTGCGCGATCCAAAGCCCGGGTGACCCAAGCCAGGAATCGCTGACGGTCGCGTCTGCACGAATGATGCGGATGAGCTGCGCTTGTAGCTTCGTGCCATCGGATCGCACAGCCAGCGTCGGTGGCGTGCGCGATTGCAAGGCACGCACCAGCGCGCTTCCCTGGGCGGCATCCAGTGGAATAATAATCGTCGAGCTATCGGGAACGTCGAGCCGAAAGAGGACGGCAGAATCGCGCATGGGAGCGCCTACGTTGCTGGCAGGGCCTTTGCGAACCGAAACGCGTTCGTCGCGCGGCGTCGAATCTTCTGCGCCAGTCACGCCACACCCCACAAGACCGCCTGAAGCACACGCAACCAAAGACGCGGCCAAGCTCCCAAGCAAGTACGTTCGAGCCTGCGCAAAGCCCGACTCACGAATGTTCATCTGGAACCAAGACAAACCCAACTTTGCCTGGAAATTACGATATTTCATGGCGCGTCAACCGGGAGGGTCGCGAGCAGGTTGTTCACGATTGCGTCTTGCGAGACACCGTCGGCGTGGGCTTCAAAGTTGAGGATTAATCGGTGTCGCAGCGAAGGGAGCGCAACTTCGCGAATGTCTTCAATGGATGGCGCAAAACGCCCGTCGATCAGCGCCTTGCACTTAGCCGCAAGAACGATGGCCTGAGCGGCACGCGGGCTTGCGCCAAGCCGCACAAACTTCTGCACTTGAGGCGTGGCGAGCCCCTTCGCGTCCGCGTGCGTCGCCAGCACAAGTCGAACCGCATAATCCTGGATCGTCGGCGCGATGGGCACCGCACGAACAAGCTCCTGATGCGACTGGATCTGTGCCGCCGATAAGACGGGCCGGGGATCTTGCGTTGCGCCTGTGGTCGTGCGATCGAGGATCCTGCTTAGTTCGTCGCGCGATGGCGCACCAACAAGCACCTTGAATAAAAAGCGATCAAGCTGCGCTTCGGGAAGTGGATAGGTTCCTTCTTGCTCAACGGGATTTTGCGTGGCAAGAACCATAAAGGGTCTGGGCAGCGGATGGGTCGTACCGCCGACGGTCACGCCGCGCTCCTGCATGGCTTCAAGGAGCGCGGACTGGGTCTTGGGCGTAGCGCGGTTGATTTCGTCGGCTAACAGAATCTGCGCAAAGACTGGCCCGGGCTGGAAGCGAAACTGCCTGGCAACGCGCCCCTTGTCATCAACTTCTTCAACGACGATGGTCGTTCCCGTGATGTCGGCGGGCATCAGGTCGGGCGTGAACTGCACGCGTGAAAAAGTCAACGAGAGAGATTGTGCAAGAGTGCGAACAAGAAGTGTTTTGCCGATACCAGGCACGCCTTCGAGCAAAACATGCCCGCCCGCAAAGAGCCCGATCAGCGCGGCTTCGATGATGTTGGATTGCCCGACGACGACCTTGCCCACTTCGTCGCGAAGCGTGCCGAAGTCGGCGCGAAAGGCTTGTACGCGTTGGATCGGGTCAGCCCCAACCAAGGCCGAAACGGACGCCTGTTGCGTTGCGGATGTGCTCATGTTGCAATAGAGTAGGGACTAGCATGCGGGGCGAAATTACCGCTCGATACCACGCGCGTCGAGCTTGTTACTTCGAGGCCGACTTCGCTGCAGCGAAGGCCTCGACCAACGCCGCAGCACACGCGATGGCTTGGTCGTGCGTGTTCGCCAACGCGTCCGCGCCAATGTCACGCCAGATCGATTCTGGCCCCGCAAATGCAGGGCCACCAACCATGACGGGAACACCTGGCGCATGCGAGCGAACATGTTGGATCGTGGCCTCAGCAGCTCGAATATGAACCCGGAGCATCGCCGACAACGCAATGATGTCTGCCTTGAACGTGCGAGCCGCGGGCGCAACCTCATCAATTGGAATATCACCCGAAAGATAAATTACGCGCCATCCTTCGGCCTCAAAGAAGTCCGAAATCACCCTTGGACCAATCTCGTGGGTGTTCCCCTCGACCGCGCAAATCAGGATCGACTTGCCATTGCTGGGCTTGCACTCAAGCTTCGACGCAAGCTGCGACATGATGTGAAGCGTTGTCGCTGTTGCAAAGTGTTCCTCGGCGATTGATATCTCCGCCAAGTGCCACATCCGCCCAAGCTCTCGCAACACCGGGATGAGCACGTCTTGGTACGCATCGCGCGCGGATAATCCATGTGCCACCGCTTCATTCACTACCGTCGATGCACGGCGACGATCACCCTCGAGCAGCGCAAGCAAATACTTCCCGGCAACTACGCCAGTCGCCGAATCAACCATTAACGGTTGCATGTGCTCGCCCGTGATCCCGGCCGCCCCCGCGTCACTGGTTCCCGCGCCGCACACTTCCGCAAC
>JBBRGG010000270.1:0-3398 GCA_038240875.1 Phycisphaerales bacterium
GTGAGGCCGTCCAGATCATGGTTGGCCGGGAGCGTTGTGGGGCCGCGCTTCCGCCCGCCAAACCACGAGATCACGCCATCGACCATCTGGTGAAAAAAGTTGCCCGCCGCGCCGCCCATCGCCGATCCGGCCATGATGGCAAGAAACGTTCCGCCCGTCGCTCCCGTCAACGCGACACCCACCCCAGCGCACACCGCAAGGGCCGAGAGGCGACAGAATGTGGTCGTCGTTGTACCCAAGACCGCGACGGTAGCGAGTTCCACGATGGATTGCCACTCGGCACACCCTATCAGGACAGGACTGGACTCCATGGCCAAAGGCGATCATCTCCTCGTGCACTATCCCACCTTCACGCACCACGGCATCGACCTTGGCGACGGCACCGTCATCGAGTACGGCGGCAAGGGCACGGGCTCTATGTCCGTGCGGCGGGTGCACCGCAACCACTTCCTCTCACGCGGGCCGTCGTTCGTCCGCAACTACGCGCCCGGGACCGCGCTGCACCCGGGCGAGACTGTCCGGCTCGCGTGGGCGCGTCTGCGCGAGCGACGCTACGACCTGTTCAACAACAACTGCGAGCACTTGGCATACTGGTGCAAGACCGGGCACCACTTCAGCCCGCAGGCGAACGGACTCAAGGACGTGCTGAAAGTCGGCGCGGTGGTCGGGCTCATCGCGCTGATGGCGAGCGCGGTAGGCTGACGCGGCGCGCGAATCGGCGTTGAAGGCCGAGTCTTCCCGGGCTGCCGCCCCGGGGGGTCGGCACCCCCACACCTCGCCACCACTCGCGCGTTCGCGCCCTCTCACGCGGCGGGGATGGTCCAAGGACGATCGGCGATGCGCAGGATGTGGGGGGCGATGAGCGCGGCCGTCGCTTTGGGGATTGCGTTGCCTTCGAGGATTTCACGAGAAACCTTCGCATCGATGGCGATTGAGGCGAGGAGTAACGTAAGTCGCGATTCGACGGCGTCGATTTGCGAAGTGATTTGCCTGGTTGAGGCTTCGATCTCGGCGAAGAGGTCGGCATTGTCGATCTGTATGCGTGCGCCAAGTTCGTTGAGCTTGCGGAGAATAGATACAGGGATGGCCGTGAGATCTTTGGTTTGGCTGGCTTCGAACGCGGCAATGAGATCGAGCTGGTCGCTGGCGGCAAGATGAACGCCTGAGGCGGAAACGGCTTCACTGATGCTCTTGATCATCTGATGATCAGACTGCACAGTCTTTGCGATGGCTTCGACTTTGTCGGCCAGAGACTTACCCGCCGCGCAGCTCTTGCAGGCGTTTGCCAAGCCAAGGCCGCCAAGGCCCGCGATGATGAGCAGCGATGCGACGCTGGCTTCGTTGCCGATACCCACGGCTTGCAAGGCTTTCGCAATTGAACCGGTCTCGCCCAGCTTCATGAGCATGCCTGCAAAGCCATTGCACAACAAGTTAACGGGCACTGTGCCCGCTTTCTCGCACACGCCCGTGATGAACTTGCCCATCCCCATCGTGCAACCCGCCCTCTTTACGACCTCATTGCTGCTCGCGTCACTCTGGCGTCATGCTGCTATGTCCGGGTGATTGTTAGGCGACGAGCGAAGCACATTTAGCTTTGTCGAAACGACTTGTGCGATAGAAGTTAGAGTACGCGCAGTCATCCACGATTACAGGGTCATGAATGACGCGCATTGGTGCCGCAGGGGAAGACTAGCCGTTCTGGCTGATTGTGCTTGGTGGTTGGCATGCATAGAGTTAGGTTGATTTCGTGCAGCGTGAAGCGGGCATTTGTGGGCGAGACGAACCTTGCCGCCGTAGTTGCGTGGTGCATGTTTGGAAGAGCGCATGTCGATCTTGCTTGAGCCTTTGGACGCGTCGTCGGGTTCGCCTATTGGTTCGCGGCCTGAAACCCAGCCAGCTTCACAGCCTGACACCCTCACCAGCCTGCCTACTCCCTTGGCTGCTAGCCATGCGCCTGCTGCGGCTGCCGGGCTTGATGCGTCGAGCCCAACTTTAGTCGATCCGGCTGTCATTCCAGAACTTGTCGGCCATGCGCCAGTTCAAAAACAAGAAGAAGGAGACATCTTCGCGACCGAGCAGACCTTCGCTGATCTGGGCCTTCGCGCGAGCGTGCTCAAAGGCGTGGAACAGGCTGGTTTCAAGCACCCGACCAGCATTCAAGCCGCCTTGATTCCGCCTGTGTTGCGCGGGCGCGACGTGCTCGGACAAGCAAAGACCGGCACAGGTAAAACAGCGGCCTTCGGCTTGCCTTTGCTTCATTTGTGCAATCGCGAGACACACTTTCAAGCGTTGGTGCTCGCGCCCACGCGTGAGCTTGCGATCCAGATCACCGAAGAGATCAACGAGCTTGGGAAAAACACGCCGATCCGCGCGATCACCGTCTATGGCGGGCAAGCCATCAGCTCTCAAGCGAAGCAATTGTCCAAGGGCGCCGAGATCATCGTGGGCACGCCAGGCCGCGTGATGGACATGGTCGAGCGCGGATACTTCCATTACAACAATCTACGATTTGTGGTCCTCGACGAAGTTGATCGCATGCTTGATATTGGTTTTCGCGAGGATATCCGCCGAATTCTTGAAGGGTGCCCGCCCACGAGGCAGACGATCCTCGTCAGCGCGACCATCTCGTCGGACATCGAGAAGCTCGCCCGAAGGTACCTGAAAGACCCGGAAAAAATCGTCGTCAAGGCCGGTTCGCTCACGGTGAGCTTGGTCAAGCAATATCACTTGCCGGTAAATCCGTGGGACAAGCCGCGCCTGCTCAAGCATTTGCTCCAGCACGAAGAGCCCGGACTGACGATTGTCTTCTGCCGATTGAAGCGCACGGTTGATGATCTTACAGCAATGTTACAACGCAATGGCATCGATGCGCACGCGATGCATGGCGACATGTCCCAAGGCCGACGTAATAAGACGATGCAGACGCTGCGTTCAGGCAGCTTGTCCGTATTAATCGCGAGTGATCTTGCAAGCCGAGGCATCGACGTTGATGATATTTCGCATGTTGTGAATTATGATTTGCCCGATGATATTGAGTTGTACGTGCACCGGATCGGTCGCACGGCTCGCGCCGGACGACAGGGCGTGGCGTGGTCGCTTGTTACGCCGGAGCAAGGCATCTTGCTCACGGATATCGAAATGTTGATCAACGCGGAAATCCCGAAGCTGGACTATCCAGACTTCCAGCCTTCGCCGCCGCCACCAGGTTGGCGTGGCGAGATTCCCCGGCACTATCGCATGCCTGGCGCCGTCGAGGCCGAAGGCGGAGCCGCAGGTGGTGGTGCTGGTGGGGCTGGTGGCAGTGGATCTGCTGCAGGTAGTACTGGTGGCGCGGCAGCCGAGCAGAAGCAAGAGCAAAAGGTTGATCGCAACACCCTAGCGTCCAACCCGGTGCTGCC
>JBBRGG010000271.1:0-3373 GCA_038240875.1 Phycisphaerales bacterium
ATGCGAATGTCATGCGTCTACGCCCAATCATACGAATCGTCATTGAAACGCAGGCGTGCCTTGGGTACCCCCTCTCTCCGAGAGGGGGTCTTTGCTTTAAATCTTGGGTCATGACTTCCAAAGCCCGATGTTCTGGACGAATACCAGAGTTGGCGTACCAACCACGGTTCTATCTCCACCTGTTGCTACATACGCCAAAACGCTCTTGACCTCCAACATGAGGTCTCATTAAAATTCAATCAAATCGTGGCCATACTTCGCTATCCATTTTGGAACTCATTCTCTTAGCTGTGAAGCAACTCGCGGCTTCTCTTCCCTATTGGCCACCGGCCATTAGCTATTGGCCCTGCCTCAAAAAATATAGAGCCCACACGTGTATCGTGCGGGCTCTTTCCATGCGTGTAATTTCGTGTTGCTTCAAGCCGCCCGAGGTCTGTCGTCATCTTCATCCACAAGGTTTGATAACGTGGCCAGATGCCGCTCAACGTTCGCCAGTGCTTCAAGCGCGGGGTGCGTATACAAGCCATGGCCGTGCTGATCCAGGCCCTGCTGACCCAAGCCCACACCACTCTCCGCGCCAAATGTCCCCGGCTCCATCCGCCCCGGCCCCATACGCCCAGCTGGCGCGCCCCACTGCGAACGTTCTTCGCCCGCAAGCCGTGGCGCGAACCACTCAACGCCTTTGCTCTGTCGCCGACCCGGGAACGGGAATGGTTCGTCCGCTTCCCTAGGCGGATCAACGTGCAGCTTCAAACTGTTCATACTTCCCGAACCTCCTTGGCCACCAAACAAGCGGCGTGACCATGGAATCGGGCTTTCATCGAACGAAGTTTCAGAGTTCATGCGCATCGGCTGCCTCGTTTCGTTCTCGGTCGTTAGCCCCGGCAGCCCTTTACTCACTTGACACCCCTATCTAGTGCCAACCTGTAAGATCGGACCAAACTCGCTTCGTGGCTTCCTACCATGCCAGCAATCGGCCATGCCGTAGATCTTTCACGAATAACCACACACGCCCATTTTGAGCGTTAATGTAAGCCTTTACATAGGTCTTATAACCATTGCCCGAACAGGTACATTTCCTCTACCGATCACATCTGCGGGCCCGAAATCGGTATCCGACCAGCCCTTTTCAGTTGTGCCTTGGTCTGATACTTGGGCTCATACTTGGGCTCTGTCCCAGCTCGAAGCCGCTTGATATTCGCCCAGTGCGTGAAGATCGCAAAGAGCGCAAGTCCAACGCCTAGAAGAGAATATGGCCAGGCTATCCCCATCATCGCGACCGGGTCCTGCCGATTCAGCCGTGCCAACAGCACAACCCCCGCCAACGTAAGCGGTGCAATTGCAAATCCAGCGGCGACCGACGCCATGCTGATGATTCGCGTGCGCGTAAACACCAGCAGCCAAACAAGTAACGCTAGTATTCCGGCAATTGTCATCACCGGAAACACGCCAAGCATTGAGCCAAGCCCAGTGGCTACGCCCTTGCCACCCTTGAACTTAAGCCATGGACAGAAAACATGCCCAAGCATCGGCGCCAGCATGATCGCAATTGAATACAACGCCGCATGTGACTCTGGCACCGAGAGATGCAGGAAATTGGCGTACAAGCCATATGCCAGCGTCGGCAGCAAACCCTTTAACGCATCGATAATCGAGCAGGCAACAAACCACCTCATGCCCAGCACACGGCCAAGGTTGGTCGCCCCAATATTCCCCGAGCCAATCGCTCGGATATCAATCCCTCGCGATCGCGCAACGAGATAGCCTGTAGGTATCGAGCCTATAAGAAACGCAACGGCGAAGAAAGCTGGGAAATACGTCGGCATGAGTGGGTCAGTGTTATGAAATAAGCGCCGCATAGCACGCGATGAATTAGAAACGAGATTGATACCTTGCTTTCAAGGCTGATTCCAGATCTGACCACACTTGTTCAGGTCCGTTGATTGCGTTAATAAGAATGTGCCTGGCCGGGTCGGCTTGAACCTGGGAAAGGTAGGATCCGCGAACTCGCGCGCGAAACTCTTTGCCACGCAGCTCGATGCGATCATCGAAGAGCGTGGTAGACATGTGTTCGGTCGCGCCCTTCTTTCGGCCTTTGGGTGCTTCGACACCACGAGTACGACGGGTTGCGGTTTCTTCATCGACATCAAAGACGAGTATCAAATCAGGCCGAGTCGAGCCACACGCGCAGAGAGCGACACCCTCGATTTCGTTGTCGGGGATGCCGCCGCCCGCGCCTTGATAGGCGAAAGTGGACGACAAGAACCGGTCGGCGATGACCACTTGCCCGAGCGTTAGTGCGGGGCGGATTGTTTGCTCAACAAGTTGTGCACGGCTCGCCATGTAGAGAAGCAGCTCGCAGCGAATGGTCATCTCGCTGGAAGTGTCGAGCAGGATTTGGCGAATTCGCTCGCCTATGGCTGTGCCGCCAGGCTCGCGCACGCAAACACAGGGAATGGCGTGCGTGGTCAAGAGCTCGATGAGGCGCTTGAGCTGGGTGGACTTTCCCGAGCCATCAGGCCCTTCGAAGGCGATAAATGTACCCGAAAGCGCAGCAAGCCAAGGTGGCGCGGCCCGAGCCACGCTTGTCGCGGCGGGCGAAGTCGAGGTGTGTGGTGCGTTGGGATCGGCGGTCATCAAGCCAGAGTGTATCGCGGCGGAATCCGACCGAGACGGTGTTTGATTTAGGTGCATGAACCAGATGCTTCGTGTCTGGCAACATTCGTGCGCTGCTTCAGTGAAGAAGAAGCAAAGACAACCGGCGGGGACCGCCGGACCACCCAAGGCAAAGAAACTAAGGCAAAAGCACTGCGCCTTTATGGCGCGGATCGAAGGTTCTCTGAGTCTGGTTGTATCTCGCGGCGAGAGATTTCGGTCAAGGTCATCACGCGGTAGGAGCCGGGTCCGTCGCCATGGCGGTTGGTCAGCTCTTGGAGCAGGCCGGTGGGGTCGTCTTCGATAAATTGCACGGCTTTGATGACGGTGGCCCGCTGCATGTGAGCCTGAGAAGTTGCTGAACTACCCGAACCGTGCGCACGATCTTGGCTTCTATCTGGGCTTGCATCTGCGCTTCTTTCTGGGTTCAGCGCGTCGAGCTCGGCGAGCGTCGGCGCGATGTCCGCCGCGACCTGGCGGGTAAGTTCGGCGTTGGGCGTCGATGTTGAATGCCAGGGGTCGGCAAGCGATGGCCCGCTGCGACGAAAGTTGGCGGTCAAGAGCAATATGAGGTCGGGGCTTTGGGCCAGGGCGTCGCGCAAGGCTTCGAGCGGTGCGGCTTTGCCTCCGGCGCGGATGGACGCAAGGAAGGGGGCGGCGGCGGCCTTGTTGGTTTGGTTTGCGGGCAGAGGCTTGGCGGGGAAGCGATCAAGGATAG
>JBBRGG010000272.1:0-3187 GCA_038240875.1 Phycisphaerales bacterium
CAAGCACATGACGGCGGGCTCGCCCATCTTCGTCGCGCCGCTCGTGTTTGCACTGGAATTGGCTGGGCAGATTTTGATTAAGCCTGTTGCGCTGGCGCTGCGTCTGTTTGCGAACATGACCGCTGGGCACATATTGCTCGCGACGCTGTTCAGCTTTGTCGGCGCGGTGTGGGGCAAGGAAGCATTGATCATCGTCGGGCCCGTGACTTTGATCTCGGTTGCTGGCGCAATTGCGATCATGTTCCTGGAGTTGTTTGTTGCGTTCCTCCAGGCGTTTATCTTTATGTTCCTGACGACTGTGTTTATCTCACTGATGGACCACCACGACGAACATGGGCACGACCACGAGCACGCCCATGGCAAGGATCACGAGCACGCGCACGCGTGAATGACGGGTCCGCAATTGAGCCCCCCACTTTCAAAACCCGCGAGCGCGGAAACGGGGCTCGGGTCGGTTAAAGCTCGATGACGCCGCAAGGCGTAGCTTTGAAGGGATTTGATTCATGAAGAAGAGCACTTTTGTGAAGATGGTTGTTGGCACCGCGTTGGTCGCCGTTCCCGCGGCTGTATTGGCGCAGGGCGCTGGCGTGACTGAAACCGTAGCTGTGACCGAAAACGTCAGGGAAGGCGCGACGCTGGGTAAGGGCCTGGCCAGCATCGGCGCTGGTCTCGCGGTCATCGGCGGCGCTGTGGGCATCGGCATGGTCGGCAAGGGCGCGGTTGAGTCGATGGCTCGCCAACCCGAAGTCGCGGGCAAGGTTCAGACCGCGATGATCCTTGCGGCGGCCCTTATCGAAGGCGCGACATTGTTCGCGATCGTTGTTGGCTTCCTCGCCTAATTGGCGTCTGTTCAAGACATTGTCTCGGGCATGCGAAAGTGTGCCTGGGAAATTACCGGTTGGTTTGTGATTTGGATTTGTGATTTGGGTTAGATTTGGGTTTGAGATTTGGGTTGTCAATTTCTGCGGCAGACCGCCGCCCAGTTTCCGTGGTTCAAGCCACATAGTTACCGCGGCTCTTCGCCGCATTGATAAGGATTCGCGCATGCTCACGCGTGTTCGCCCCGCACTTTTGGCCTTGGTTGTTGCTTGCATGGCTGTTGCGTTTGCTTCGAGCGTCGCGGTCGCGGCACCCGAAGCAGTTTCAACCGCGGTTCACGCTGCTGTGGTTGCTGCGCAAGCAGCTGACGAAGGCGATTCAGGCCGCGAAAAAGTTGGCGCGCTCGCAACGCCAAAGCAAGGTATCGCGACCATGGTGACGACGGTCATCGTCTTCATCATCGTCGCAGTTGTGTTGCTCACACAGGTCTGGCCCAAGATCTCCAAAGGTCTTGACGATCGCAACAACAAGATAAAGGAAGAGATCGAAGCCGCGGAGATGGCACGTTCGCAGGCCAAGGACGCGTTGGAGCAGTACCAGAACAGCCTTGCATCGGCACGTAAGGAAGCACAGAAGATGCTGGAGCAGACTCGTACGCAGCAGGCGGCAATGGCCGAGGAACTTAAGAAGAAGTCCGACGCTGAGCTCGCCCAGATGCGTGAGCGTGCGATGCGAGACATTGAAATGGCCAAGAAGGCGGCGGTCGCTGAGATCTACGCCGAGGCGGCAAATCTGGCTGGTACGATGGCAGGCAAGATCCTCAGGAAAAACATCACCGTCGACGATCAGGCTCGCTTGATCGAAGAAACCGTCGGCTCGATGAAGGCTTCGCGGAACTGATTTTCCGGTTGCTTGCCGGTTGCTAGCTCTCGTTTCTTTACGCTTCCTGTCGGGACGCACGACACGAATCGTTGTTCACGCACCATCGTCTTTCACTCGCGACACTTGCAGAATCGGAACGCACTCATGCCCCTTGCCGACTCTCAACCAACAGCCCTCTCTGCGGTTTATGCCAAGAGCCTTTTCGAGTCTCGCTTTGCAGAAGGTGGCAGGTCCGCCGTCGAAGAAACGATGGGTGAACTAGAGGACATCCTTGAGTTAATCCGCGATAATGGACAGCTGGGCGAGCTGATGTCCACGCCCGCAATCACGGTAAAGGATCGTGGGGAGAGCCTAGACAGAATGTTCAAGGGCAAGATCTCGGACTCGACGCTTCGTTTTATGCACGTGATGAACCAGCGTAGCCGTCTGTCGGCGTTCGCGGCGGTAGTAGGCTCGTTTGATCACGCTTTGCAACAAAGCCTTGGCCGAGTTGAAGTCGATGTGTTCACCGCGGCTGAGCTCGATGCCGACGCGAAGAACGCGCTCTCTAACAAGCTGGGCACGGCTGTAGGTCGTGAGGTTGTGCTTCACGCATATGTTGATGCCTCGATGATCGGCGGAGTCAAGGTTCGCATCGGCGATCAACTTATCGATGGCTCGGTATCGACCCAGCTTCGCAGCTTGCGCGATCGCCTGAGCAACGAAGGCATGGCCAACGTACGAGCCAAGATGGACCGACTGTTGGGCTCGTGATTGGGCTCGTGATTCGGCTCGGCTAGTAACTGAGTGCGATACGCTCTACCTAGATCTCACGTACGTTCGCCAAGACGAGATTTGATTTCTCCACCTTCACGAAAGAAACGCACCATGGCTAAGAAGACTATCACCCAGATCGATGTGGCCAACAAGCGTGTTCTCATCCGTGTTGACTTTAACGTCCCCATCGAAGACGGCGCGATCACCGACGATCGGCGTATTCGTGAAGCCATCCCCACGCTCAAAAGCGTGCTCGACCGTGGCGGTTCGTTGGTCTTGATGTCGCACTTGGGTCGTCCCGAGGGCCAGGGCTTTGAAGCCGAGTTCAGCCTGAAGCCAGTGGCCATGCATTTGGGCGAGTTGCTGGGCCTCGATGTTCAATTCCCTTCGAGTGACTGCACGGACGACGCGAGCGCGAACGCAGCCGCGGCACTAAAGCCTGGTCAGGTTTTGCTTCTTGAAAACGTTCGCTTTGCCAAGGGTGAAAAAAAGGGCGAGCCCGCGTACGCCAGCCGAATGGCGAGCTTCGGCGATATCTATGTCAACGACGCCTTCGGCACGGCTCACCGCGAAGATGGCTCGATGTTCGCGGTTCCCAAGGCGATGACGGGCAAGCCTCGCGTTGCCGGGCTTTTGCTCACCAAAGAATTAGCATACCTGACCGACGCGCTCGCAAAGCCCGCTAAGCCATTCATCGTCGTCTTGGGCGGTGCCAAGGTTTCAGACAAGA
>JBBRGG010000273.1:0-3158 GCA_038240875.1 Phycisphaerales bacterium
TCGGCATGCCTAGGCGGGACCACAAGGGTGTGTACCCGCACGCTCCCCATTGCCAACTTGTGCCCAAGCGAGCCGTTGGATGTTGCATCTACTTCAGTAGGCGTTGAGCTTGCGGATTCTGGCTCTGGCTTTGTCGAGCCAGATTTGAACGAAACGTCTTTCGCCGATCCAGCTTTATCTAAGCCAGCTTTCGCCAAATTACCTTTGGCACCGAGCGTCGCGCTCGAAGCGGTTCCCGCCGCCTGCTCCGCGCTGTTGTCGTTGGCGGGACCGCTTGCCGACGCCTGGCCGATCAGATCCAGCCCCTCGGGATCGAGCATGTCCGGGTCGTAGATTTCAGGATCTTGTAGCACCAAATCAAAGAGCGCGCTAGACCCATCACTAGCTGCTGGCGCGATTCCAAAAGCATTCTTCGACGTATGAATGTTCGTAGCTTTGCCAGGCTCATTCGATGGATCGAGGCTCTTTGCACTACCCGTAGCGGCGGCCTTGCTTGCAATCGCGTTTGTAGCGGGCGCTCCAATGCGTGAGCCTGGTGTTTCAGCGCTCACTTCACGCGACACTACCGAATTTATTACAGGATGTGATGAAGCGTCGCCCGCCGCGCCAAAGCCCGAGTCTTCTGCGAGCAAAGCCATCGATCGACGAAGCTCGGGGCTCGCGTCCGGCGCTCCGCCACGCATCGGTACACGCACCGTCAACACGCCCGGTATCGCCGCCTTGGCAAAGTACGCGACCAAATCTTCGCGCACGCCAGCAACCCGCGAAAGGTCCACCGTCGTCGCGGCAAATGAGTGAAACGCGGGCTGGAATGCAACCTGCGCGCCCTCAACCGATGGCACTACGGTTCCTTCGGTTCCTGCTTCATCTTCGGCGTGGCCAGCCCTCTCCAGCACGCCTCTCGCAAGGGAAGCGTCTTCAAGCCAGAGGTGTAGTAACCCTTCCGACCAATTCGCATGAAGAATTACGGTCACGGCGTTCCTGTGCTCGCCCCGGACGTCGCCCAGGGTTGTGTGTTTATTGTCCGCGTGCTAAAACGTTTCGTTTCAATGATCGGCACACAGCCGACACACTTGCACCAACTCGCAACCTGTTAATGAGGGCGCTGGGACTCGAACCCAGGACCAGCGGATTAAAAGTCCGCTGCTCTACCAACTGAGCTACGCCCTCGTGTGAACTTCGCCGAATTGAACCAAGTGCCGAAGTATGACTCAGCATGACGGTGCTTGATCTACTTTATAAAGTAAACCTCGCTGCACCATCTGCCTAAGCACCTGTCAAGCCACTCGCCCAATTCTGCCAAGGCCATCCAAGGCCCAATGATAGCGCGATCACGCTCGCCAAACACCACTGTTACACACAGTTCCGATGCGAAGACCGTGGTTGCTTTGTCTGAGCACAGATTCAAGAAATCAAAATCAAAACAGTTTTTTACCTATGAAAAACCCCACGCGTGCGTGGGGGGTTGAGATCACCATGAAAAGTTATCTACCAATTCCGCTCGTACCTTACGTAATCGCGGCGGAAGAACCCAAAGGCGTGCCAAGGCTGCCGAACGCGCCGGGGAAGGCACGGTCGAAGTGGCCCATGTACGACACGATTGGCGTGGGCGCCTTGATCGTGATGCCGAAGAAGGCGTTGGTGTTGCGACGCTGAGCCGTAATGAACTGATCAACATCGAAGTTGCTAATCCGTCGAGCCGGCAGCGTGCGGCGGAAGGTTTCGGTCGCGGGCAACCCGGCGCTGCCAGGAGCCAACTGATCGTACGAGATCGTGATCTCGATAACCGTGTCGATGCTTGCGGGGTTGTACAAACGCAAGTATTCGGTAACGCCCGGGTGTGTGCTGGTGTCGCTGGGGCGGAATCCTTCGCCAAAGCCCCACAAGGTAAACGCGCGGTCAGCCGTATTCCCAGCGACTGAATCGTTGAAGACCGTCGACAAGCTGTTCACGCTGACAGCCGTGTTGGACTCAAAGAAGACGCCATAAGGCAAGCCCGTAGGAAAGTTGGGCAGACTGCCGACGTCCAACGAACTGTATGAACGAGCCGGCACCGCGAGCGAAGTGCGATATGCGCTGCCATTAGTAAAGATGAAGCTAAACACAACCGTGGCCGCCGTGGTTGTGGGGTTCAATACGCCAAGCTTTTCGGAACCTGGGTTGAGCCCGAACTGTCCCTCGGCGATCACGCCCGTCGTCACGCCAAGGCCCGTGTTGCCGATATCGCTCTCAGCAGTCCTGTTGGTCGTGTTGAACTGGGTGAGTGCCGCAACGATCGGCCGTTCCGCAGAAAGCGTCACGCCGTAATCGCCAGAGGCCAGCCCTGCCAGATCGGCGTCGGTATCGGGAGCGATCCCGCCGCGACGAAAGGCGTCGAGCGTGCGCACCACCGAGATCGTCGGCCCCTGCCCAGACAACGGGAAGAAGGTCACGGTGACCTTGTTCTGCGTGTCGGTCGTGTTATAAATCGGCACAAAGTGGATCTCGCCGTTGCCCTTGGTTACGCGACCAAAGGACCACGTCGTGCTCGTACGCGTCGTGAAGGATTCGCCTGCGGCTGCCGGGTTTCCCTGCACAAGTGCAAGGTCGTAGTGGCTGAAGGTAGCGGCGACCGGACGCTCCGACCAGATTTCAAGTGAGTATGGCGCGTTCAAGCGAGTAAGCAGTGCTGTGCCGTTGGCAAGTTGCTCCGGCGTTACGAGCGTCAAACCGCTGCGGTTGTTTGCCGTGATGGTAAAGTCTGACACAACCTGATCACGCATCGCGACCGACTCGTTCGCGCTGGTCTTTTCGTAGCGTGCGACAACAACCACGCGCGTGTTCTGATCGCTCGCGTTGACGATGGGCAAGAACGTGAAGATCTGGCTGCCGACGAACCCGTCAGGGAAGTACAAGCGATACGGAAGCTGAGGGACGTTTGCGCCGTTAGAGAGCGTCGTGTTTGCCGGAGTCGCGCTGTTCGCCGTAAGGTGGCCCGCGCCTGTGCCGTTGTTCACCTGTGCATACTGGCTATCAACGCTAGTGGGATCCGTACCAAAGAAGATGAAATACCGCAGGGTGACGACTTGGCCCGATTCGATGCTGCCAAGATTGAAGTTGAGCGCGAGTTGCGAATCGGTCGATTGCACGCCCGACGAATCGGGAATGTTGGCAAGCTG
>JBBRGG010000274.1:0-3146 GCA_038240875.1 Phycisphaerales bacterium
CACAGATGCAGCCCGACAACCCACCACACGCGCCCGGTGCGCCCTCCGAAACCAACCGCCGAGGCGAACCCGCAGCGTTTGCTACGAATGAGCAAGCTGGCTATACCGTCGTGAGCGCGACCACCGTGATGCGCAATTCGAAGACGCCATATTTGTATCGCAAGGGACTGTTTGATGGCACCGACTTGTTCTCCATCGGCGTATCGAGTTTCGGGTATGTCAACGGCGTCAATTACCAGAATCTTCACGACTTTGATCCGTATGTCAACGCCGCAGGCAGCGGCACGCTTCCCACGTACCGCGCATATTCACTTTCGTCCCATGAGCGATACATACGCGAACTCTGCCTGCAACTCAAAAATGGCCGCGTCAGCACACCCGCATTTACACGCAAGTTCGGAATGTCACCGCGCGAACATTTCTCGGACGCCATTGCTTCGCTGGAGTCTGCTGAACTGCTGTCAGAGGTAAATGGGCAACTTGTCCTGAGCCGTCAAGGCCTAATGGAAGTGGACCGGCTCATCGTGGACAACTTCTTCCGGCCTGAGCATCGCGTCGGGCGAATGACGTGAGGCACGAGACCACGAACGAAATGCCAGGCAGAACAGGCACAACAGACACATCAAGCACACCAAGCACATCAAGCACACCAAGCACACCAAGCACACCAAGCACACCAAGCACACCAAGCACACCAAGCACACCAAGCACACTAAGCACACTAAGCATGACAACCAGCAAGCAAATCACGGTGTCGGCTCCATTCTCAGGGAGCGAATACATCGAGAGTTTAAACGACGGCCGCGAGGTGTATCTTGATGGCGAGCGCGTCGTCGATCTCGCGTCTCATCCTGGATTTCAAAATAGCATCAGGTCGATCGCTCGTTTATACGACGCGCTCCAAGATCCCGCTCAGCGCGATGTTTTGACGTGCCCCACAGACACCGGCTCTGGCGGATGTACGCATCGCTACTTTCGCGTTTCTCGCTCGCGCGAAGACCTCAAGGGGGCGCAGCTCGCCATAGCCGCTTGGTCGCGGCTGAGCTATGGCTGGATGGGCCGCTCACCAGACTACAAGGCCGCATTCACCAATACTCTCGGTGCCAACCCGGAGTTCTATGGACCATACGCCCAGAACGCCCGGCGTTGGTATCGCTTTGCACAAGAACGCGTGCCGTTCTTCAGCCACGCGATCGTAAATCCGCCGATTGATCGGCATAAGCCAGCTCATGAAGTCAAAGACGTGTTCATCCGCGCCGAGCGCGAGACGGATCAAGGCGTGATCGTCTCGGGCGCGAAAGTTGTAGCAACCTCCGCGGCAACTACCCAGTACATGTTCATCGGGCAGACGCCGATCGCGTCCATTGAAGACCTCGATATGGCGCTCGCGTTCATTGTCCCGATGTCCGCTCGTGGCGTAAAACTAATCTGCCGTACTTCGTATGAATCAAACGCGTATCGCAACGGCACGCCTTTCGACTTTCCTCTCTCGTCACGATTCGATGAGAATGACGCGATACTTATCCTCGACAAGGTTCTCATTCCCTGGGAAGACATCCTGATCTACCGCGATCCAAAGCGCATCCGGTCGTTCTACAGCGACTCGGGCTTTCTCAATGGCTTTCTATTCCAAGGCTGCACACGGTTCGCTGTCAAACTCGATTTCATGGCTGGCCTGCTGGCGCGTGCGCTCAGGTGCATGGGCGCTGAGCAGGCACGATCAAATCAGGTCCTACTGGGTGAAGTGATCGCTTGGAGCCATTTGTTCTGGTCGCTCTCAAATGAAATGGCCACCAACCCTGACTCTTGGATCGGCGATGCCGTGTTACCTGAACGCAGGGCAGCGATGGCGTACAACGTCTTCGCTCCTGAAGCCGCGGCACGCGTTCGAGAGATCGTGCTGCGAACCGTGAGCAGTGGGCTCATCTACCTGCCTTCGTCCGCGCAAGACTTTAAGAATCCGGCGATCGAGCCTTACCTTCGTCAATATGTGCGCGGGTCGAACGGGATTGATCATGTTGAGCGGGTAAAGGTCATGAAACTTCTTTGGGATGCAGTGGGCACCGAGTTCGCTGGCCGACATGATCTGTATGAACGAAACTATGCGGGAAGTTGGGAGAATACCCGCGTCCAAGTGCAGGTCGACGCTGATCGATATGGAAAGGCCCGCGAGATGGACAACCTCGTTAGCCAATGCCTCGCCGACTACGATTTAAACGGGTGGACGACATCGACCTGGAGCAGCGCAGACCTTCACTGTCCAGCACCCTGATACGCTCGCTAGGAGATGAGCATTCACAGGTAATCCCTCGTTATAAAACGATAACGAAACGAAAAAACGGCCTTTGCAGGCCGTTTCTCTTCCACATTAAGTGGAGGCAAGGGGACTCGAACCCCTGACCTCATCCATGCCATGGATGCGCTCTACCAACTGAGCTATGCCCCCGGATGGGTCCCGTAGGCGGTGAAGCCTAGGTCGAGATTGTAGATCCAAAGCTGTTAACGTCAAGCCACTGAACCTAATCGGCGGATTCAGTCTGGCAAAAGCTATGGGACATTATCTCACCGGCCACACACGGTCCAAGGCGGACGCTACCTCTTCAAAGCCAATACGGTCGATTCGGCACCGCTCGGGATGGTCGTTGGAAAGTTCATTTTCCGGGAGTGATGGATCGGCGAGCACAACGGCTTCGGGTGCCCAGGGACTTGTTGGGATCGTGGTCCAGCGGTGGTCGGTCGGGCCAAAGAGGCTGACAACCGGAACGCCAAGTGCCGCGGCGATGTGGCGCGGGCCGGTGTCGTTGGTCACCATGACGCCACACCGCTGAACAATTGCCTTCAAACTCGCGATGGTGACTCCAAAGCTAGGCAACGAAACCGGCACCCAGCGATCAAGGTCGTAAGGCGTCGAAGTAGCCGCGCTTTGCGTGCTGGGAAAGGTCGTGTCGCGTGCTAATAAAAGGCGAGCAACCTGCGCGATTGCGTCACAGATTTCGCTCTCAGCAGGCGAGCCATTGATCAAGCAGCGAACGTGCCGAGTGCGCGTGAGATGGACGGCGAGATTTGCGTAACGGTCGATGGGCCAGCGTTTTTCGGGCTTGTTTCCGCCTGGATTCAGGATCATCAGTGGCGTAGCCCCAGAGCCT
>JBBRGG010000275.1:0-2968 GCA_038240875.1 Phycisphaerales bacterium
CTACCTCGTTATCCAAGGCGAGTGTCGCGTGCCACTCGACCCCGTCACCAAATGGTGGTTCGCGTCGATGAACGTGCAAGTGCGATTCGCCGACAATCTTGCCGACGATCCGCACCCCGAGCACACCGTCCGCGTCGGCGCGTGTGGCGTCTCGGGCACCATGTCCAAGATCCGCGCCATCCTCAATCAGTCATTGGGTGATCGCGCGTTCGTCCACCATTTCCCCGCCGTCGTCGCGCCTGACGACGCGTCGCTAGTAAAGCACGACCATCCTCAGCGTGCCGACGCGCACGATCGCAAGCTGCACGTGCTCGAAGTCTTTGATCCGCGCGCGAACAAATGGGACGCGCTTCAACATGTCGCTCGCCAATTCAACATCCAGCCTTCGCGCATCGCCGCGATCGGCGACGAAATCAACGACGTTGCCATGCTCAAAGGTGCGGCACTTGGCATCGCGATGGCCAACGCCGTGCCAGAAGTCAAAGCCGTCGCTCACAAACACACCCACCATCATGACCACGATGGCGTGGCTCACGCGATCAACAAGCTGCTCACCGGCGAGTGGTGAGGCAAATGGCTAAATCGTAAATGGCTACACGACCAAATACTAATTGCCGAATGCTGAATCCCTTTTTTTATGCAAACTCTTGCTCACATCCGCGCCCTGCTCGAAGCTCGTGGCCTCTCGCCACGCAAGTCTCTAGGCCAGAATTTCCTTATCGATCACAACCTTATCAATAAACTCATCGACGCCGCCAACCCAGCACCCAACGACATCATTCTCGAAATCGGACCAGGCACCGGCGTCCTCACCGAAGCACTCCTCGCTCGCAATCTACGCGTCGTCGCCAGCGAGCTCGACCAAGGCTTGGCTGCCCTGCTTCGCGAAACTATCACGCCTCGCTACGACTCTTCACGCTTCACCCTCGTACAAGGTGATTGCCTCGCAGGCAAACACGCTCTCAATCCAAACGTGCTCGCCGCGCTCGATTCGTTTAAAGCAGCCTCTCTTGCCGATCCTGCCGACAGCACCTTCACGATGATCGCCAACCTTCCCTACGCCGCGGCGACCCCCGCCATGCTCGTCCTTCTTGCCGACCACCCTCGCTGCAAAGGCTTCTTCGTCACCATCCAACACGAAGTCGCCGATCGCATGCTCGCCAAGCCTCACTCCAAAGACTATGGCCCGCTTTCTGTTCTGGTCGCTGCCACCAGCCGCGCCTGGCACATCGCCAAACTTCCTCCCGAATGTTTCTGGCCTCGCCCCGGCGTCATCAGCTCCATGATCGGCGTCACCCGCCATCCGCCAAATAGCCTCGCGACGCTCACTACCAACCCTCGCGCCCTCGTCGATTTCGCGCAAAGCCTCTTTGTTCAACGCCGAAAGCAAATCGGCTCGATCCTTGGCCGCGACCGCGAATACCCGGCTGGTATCACCTCAACCATGCGCGCCGAAGAACTTACGCCTGCACAGTTTGTTCAGCTGATGAATGCGCCCGCACCCTCAGCAAACGCGACTTGATGCCCAGACAACTTAATGCCCAGGCAACGTGATGCCCAGACAACCTGATGCCTGATGCCTTGATGCCTTCTTCTGTTTCGTCCATGCTTTGCCTTCTACTTATCTTCCCGAGTGCTAGTGCTTCATGCCTCATATCTATTAAAAACCGCCACGCGATCACTCGCGCAGCGGCTTACTTTCAAAGCCTAATTTCTTCAACCCATCCATCAAACCGCGCGCCTTAGCACGAATACGCGTGGATGATCTTCCCGCTCGCGATCCGCTCGATGCGGAACGTGCCGCTGATTTCCGGGCATGTAAATTCTGCTTCCCACGTAGGCGTCGTTGCGATGTCCGTTGGCGTGGTGTTGTCTGCCGACTTTATGATCGCGTTCGTGGTCTCCTTGAAAAGTCCCTTTGCGTCGTCCGCTTCGATCTCTTTCTTCTTCACGCCATTGGACAATGACGTGTACGAGCTCTGAAGCGCGGCCGCATGGCTGGCCAACCCGCCGACCGTCTTGAACAAGTCGGAGATGCGATCCTTCACGCCGTTGCGCCACCCAGCCCACTGCACCGTCTGCCCTGCTTGCTGCTGCGCTTGCGCAGCATCGGAAGACGTTTTCCCAAGCCCACTGCTGGGCTTCGAGATGTTGTGCCGATCATTCCACTTAGGCTTCTCTGCTTGAGACATTGTGTGCTCCTTATGCACCATGGCCCGCGTGCCACGCCTTAATCCAAGCCAACCCGCTCCAAACGAGCCGCCCAGCATCAAGCCGCCCGGCAAACCAACCATGCCAACTCACTCACTAGTAGCATACCGAATTCTGGCCGTTTCACAAATTAATCTCGGACTCATGTTTCCGGACTCGTAAGAGGATTTTTCTCTCAAATCATCATAAACCATTGACGCAGCCTGTAGATACGTTAGGGTAGTGCTTCGGAGGAGATTCAAAGGTGGCTTTTGCCACCCGAGAGACAAGCATCCCTTAGTTCGAGCTTTGCGACCTGCCCAAGCGTGTTGTGTGTTGTCAGTTTGCATTTCACACGAGATATGCACAGTTCATCACCATGCCCGAGGCTCATTGAGATGTGCATTGTCAAGCTTGGTTTTGTTGGTTTGGTATCGTGTTACCTTCTGTACATTGGCGTAAGTGTTCTTCAGCTCGCTTCTATAAGCCGCGTCTGGACCCGCCGGTGGTGTGCGTGTTCAGGCGCGGCTTTATTTTTACCTGATTTGTCAAGCCCTACCCAAACCTTCCGCCGTTTCTACCTCTTGATTCTCTCAAATCTCTCAAGCCTCACTGCATCACGCCGCATCTATCAGTACTTCGCCGGTACGCTCACATCGCACGCGTACTGATGTGCCAGCTAGCAAGTCATATTACATGAGTTTGCCCTCTGCTTTCGCCTTTCCTTCTTTTTCCCGAATTCCTTGTGCCTTCGGGGGGGGGGGGGGGGGGCGGGGGG
>JBBRGG010000276.1:0-2632 GCA_038240875.1 Phycisphaerales bacterium
GGGCGTATCCGCATTCACTCGCACGCCCAGCGTGCGATACTTGTCGGCCCACTTCATCACCTGAGCAAAGTCCGCCGACAGCTTCGGAATCACCGAAGGCACCGTGCCCAGCATGACTTCGCCCGTGGTGCCGTCCAAAGAGATAACGTCGTCGCGGTTAAACTTGCGACCCTTGATGGTCATCGTGCCCTTGTGCTCATCGACTTCGACTTCGCCAGCGCCCACGACGCAGCACTTGCCCCAGCCGCAGGCAACGACCGCCGCATGGCTGGTTCGCCCGCCGGTACTGGTCAAAATGCCCGCCGCGATGTGCATGCCTTCTACGTCCTCGGGGCTGGTTTCCTTGCGAACAAGAATGACCTTCTCGCCCTTGTGTGCACGCTCGACGGCTTCTTCCGCACTGAATGCAAGCTTGCCCACCGCAGCGCCAGGCGACGCCGGGATGCCACGCGTCAATACTTCCGCAGCTTTGCGCTTGGCAGGATCAAACGAAGGGTGCAAGAGTTGGTTGAGATCGCCCGCGGGGATGCGGAGCAGAGCCGTCTTCTCGTCGATAAGGCGTTCCTTCACCATCTCGCACGCCATGCGAACGCTCGCCACGCCGTTGCGCTTGCCGTTGCGGGTCTGAAGCATGTACAGGTAGCCGCGTTCGATGGTGAACTCGATATCCTGCATGTCCTTGTAGTGCTTCTCGAGCTTGTTCTTGATGTCAAGAAGTTGCTGATAAACCTTCTTGTTCCACTTGGGCATTTCATCAACGCTCAAAGGCGTGCGAATGCCAGAGACCACGTCCTCCCCCTGTGCATTAATCAGGAACTCGCCGAAGAAGTGGTTCTCGCCGGTCGCGTTGTTGCGCGTAAACGCTACACCCGTGCCCGAGTCCGTGCCCATGTTGCCATAGACCATCGTCTGCACGTTGACCGCAGTCCCGTTGAGGCCACGAATGCCCTCGATGCGACGGTACGAAACCGCTTTGTCGCTATTCCAGCTCTTGAAGACTGCTTCGATCGCAAGCTCAAGCTGCTTGAATGGATTCTGTGGGAAGACTTCGCCGACATAGCGCTGATAAACAGCCTTGTACGATTCGCACAACTCGATCATGCCTTCGGCGGGCACATCGGTATCGATCTTCGCGTTGAACTTGGCCTTGACCTTGTTGAACGCAGCCTCAAAGTGATGGTGATCAATCCCCATCACGACATCGCCGAACATGTTGATCAATCGGCGGTACGCGTCGTATGCAAACCGTGGGTTGTTGGTGCTGTTGGCTAGCCCGATCACCGAAAGGTCCGTGAGGCCTAGGTTCAGAATAGTGTTCATCATGCCGGGCATGGAAACCGCAGCGCCCGAACGCACCGACACAAGCAGCGGGTTGGCGTGATCACCGAAACGCTTCTCGGTCTCGTGCTCCAGCGAAGCGATGTTCTTATGAACCTCGTTCATAAGTCCATGAGGCAGACGTTGGCCCGCCTTGTAATACGCGGCACACGTGTCCGTGGTGATCGTAAATCCTGGAGGCACAGGCAAGCCGATGCTGGTCATGTCGGCGAGGTTCGCGCCCTTGCCACCCAAGAGCATCTTGAGGGAAGGGTCACCTTCGGTCTTGGTCTTGCCGAAGAAGTACACCATCTTGCCAGGCTTGGCCCGCATGGTCGGGTTCGTGGTGACGACGACCGCTGAGTCGGCCCGCTTGGCGACTTTCTTCAGTGACTTCTTGACTGCTGCGGTGCCCGCGGAATGCTGAAGGGCTCCACGGGACTTAACGCTCGATGCCTTAGTGGCCATTGCCCAGTACCTTTCTTTCTGCGCCGCCCAAACTTGTTAGACGGCTGAAACCGGATAGCTCAATTGCGCCGACCGATCATGCTTTCCAAACGTGCCGACCCGGCATCTTGCCCGAACCAAGCACCCAAAAACAAAACAACACGCACTACCAATACGCCCGCAACACACGTGCTCTACCAAACCGCAAACTTCGCCAGCCTTGCTTTCATCGCCTAACAATACCACCTGTAAAGATGGGTGGCCCCGGTCGCGACGTTGAATAGGCGGCTCCGACGTTTGCACGACGGCTCCGATCGCCCTGTAGACGTTGATTCTAGGAATGAACACTCGCCGTTTCGACCTGTCATACCCGCACGACACGCTTTCTTCGTTTCTCGCTGGCTCATTCGACCCGTCTTCCCACTATTCCCCACCCGTTTCCTCCTCTTAACCCGCTTTGTCCGCTTCCGTTTCCAGTCTCGATTTCCTCGCATTGCGTACCCGCGGTACCGTGGTTCACCCCTGATTCTGCAGTAAATTTTGGCTGAATCCAAGCACCGTTTCCAGACCAATCCATGAACGAGCCAATCCATCTGCGAACCAACTTCTCTGGTCCAATTGCTTCTTCGCTGCGCTAGGCTTTACTCTTGTTTCTGACTCTGCCGCTTTGGCTTTGGCGTTCCCCTTCGTTTACCTTCGTCCATCACCCAACACGTTCAAGCTCTTAAATCCAGCGTCGTACAGCCATGCCAATCCCAAGGCCAATTTTCCTCCCGTTCACGCCCGCTCAGGCACTGATCGCCTGGCCAGGTACCCGCCCACTGGTCGCTTTCTGGACCGGAAGTGGAACTCATACTGCTCCCTCCCC
>JBBRGG010000277.1:0-2599 GCA_038240875.1 Phycisphaerales bacterium
CAAGGCCTGGATCGGCATCGCCACCCAGCCCGTTCTGCGCGACCTCGCTCGCGAGTTAGGCATCCCCGATCAACTCGGCTTCCGCGTCACTCGCCTCTACCCAAGCACCGTCGCCTTCGATAGCGGCCTCAAAGTCGGCGACGTTATCACCCACGTCAATAATGACCTCGTGGCCCCGCGAGGAATGCAAGACGCAGGCATGCTCAACCGCAAGATTCGCACCCTCCGCGCCGGCGAAACCGCGACCCTCAAAATCATCCGCTCGGGCGCACCAACCGAGCTTTCGATCAACCTCGAACGCACGCGACTTACCGCTGAAGAAGCCCTCCGCGATACTAACCGCGATTTCGAGTTAACCGTCCGCGAAATGACCTTCTTTGATCGCGACGACAACCGCTGGGACGAATCTGTCGCCGGCGTTATCGTTGAAAACGCCGAGCAAGTCGGCTGGGCTGGCATGGCTGGCATCTACCCAGGCGATCTCATCCAACGCATCGATTCCACAACCATCACCGACCTCGCTTCCTATCGCGCCGCCATGGCCGAAATCGGCAAGAAGCAACCCGAACGCGTCACTTTCGTCGTGCTTCGTGGTTTGCGCACCCAGTTCAAATTCGCCGAGCCCGACTGGAAGCCCGTCATGGACGCCGCCAAGGACGAGAAAGAACCCGACGCGCCAACCCCGGATGAAAAGCCCTCAACCCCTTAACCTGCTTTGCCAATCTCACAATCGACATACACTCATTGCGCATCAAATAATCGTTCGCGCTCTCACGCTTGATCCTATCAACAAGCGTGCCGATTCTTCAACCAGTTTCCAAGGAGTTTCCATGCTTCGCAGGTCTGCCCTCTCTCTTGTCATCCTCGCTGGCTGTCTTTCGTTCTCCGCCGCGAGCACCGCATCGGCTCAGGCCGCTGCCTCCGCACAAGCATCCCCCGAAACCATCCGAAGCATGGTCGCCGCTCGCCTCGACGCAACCGTCATCGTCAAGTTCATCATGAAGTCCGACGATGGCTCCTCAGGTAGTGATTCCGAAACCGAAGTCATCGGCACCATGATCGACGCCAAGGGCCTCGTTCTTCTCAGCAACACGTCCATGGGCGGCATGGCTTCCCGCTTCGGTGGTGGCATGACTCCAACCGATCTCAAAGTTCTTATCGGCGACGACACCAAAGGCCTCGAAGCCAAGCTCATCGCCCGCGATTCCGAACTCGACCTCTGTTGGGTTCAGATCAACACCCCCGCTGAAATTCCATTCAAGAACCTCGATATCACCGCCCCCGCCGTCTCTGCAAACACCGGCGACTTCTTGTACACAGTCACCAAAGGCGGCAAGTTCTACGATCGCACCCCCATCGCCCGCGAAATTCGCATGATCGGCAAAGCTTCCAAGCCCCGCGATCTCATGCTCGTCGGCAGCGAAGGCTTTCCAGGCTTCGGCATGCCTGTCTACAACAACAAAGGCGATTGCGTCGGCTTCACCGCACTCATCCTCCCTTCCGAAGATGAAATGGCCAACGCCCGCGACCTCTTCGGCGACAACCCAAGCTTCGCCATCCTCCCTCTCTCCGAAGTCGCCAAGGCCACCGTCGCAGCACGCGAACAAGCCGCCAAGCCCGCCGATATTGCTCCTGCCGGTCCCGCCGCCCTATCCGGTCCAGCCGATGCCGCTTCTTCAGCAGACACCAAGCCTGTTGTTCCCGCCGCTAATGACGATTCTCCCGCGAAGCCTTAACTCATGCAACGGATCTAACGTACCACTTAATGGTCGCTCCCTTTAACCTTTGACTGGAACATATGAAGACAACTAATTACTCCATCATCCGTTTCGCATCGCTTCTAGCCTCGATGGCTGTCCTCACGCTGGGCCTTGCCGCCTGCGCTAACTCCAAGACTGCGACCGCCGACTCAACCAATACTACCAAAGCAGCCGCAAACGCCAGCATGGGCGTCGTCAACGCTCGCTGCCCCATGCGCCCCGATTGCGAAACCCCGCCCACCGTCGTCAACGAATGGAACGGCAAGCAAGTCGGCTTCTGCTGCAAAGGCTGCATCGCTTCCTGGAACAAACTCGACGACGCAACCAAAGCCGAACGTCTCTCCAAAGTCGTCAGGTAAACTGCCGAGTACGTTCGCGACGTGCCGGGTTTCAACCTGGAGCAAGCTTTTACAGGTCGTCGATCCTTCCAATTGACCTTCAACATTTCAACGTAACTCTTGCAAGCCCGGAGCCAGTCTCCAGGCTTTTTTTATCCTCATCCAAAGCCATTTTACCACTTTCCTCGCATTTGTCACTCCATGATGTAAAGTAGTGAAGCAAGCAATCTAGCGTCAAGGTCGTACTGCGCACGCGTCTCGCTGGTCTTCGCGCCGTCCACCCAGCCTTTGCCTAACCACGATTCAATCACGCAATCATCACGCAATCATCACGGAGAATACCAGTGCATCCAACTCGCTCAACCACAGCCATCACCGCCTTCGCTGCCGCCCTCGCCGCCCTCGCTGGCTCTGCCCAAGCCCAGATCAACGTCATCTACACCAATGTCGCCGGAGCACCCGGCAACACCATCCCCGGCCTCGCCAGCGGCTGGCGTCCCG
>JBBRGG010000278.1:0-2453 GCA_038240875.1 Phycisphaerales bacterium
GGGCTGGTTCGCAAGTGCGACAATTCTGAGATGACGGTCGCAGCGTCAAAGTCGAAAGGCAAATGGCCTACCCAAGCCTTGATGCCCTCAAAAGGCGTTGGCTGCAAGGCTTCAGCGGCGTATGCCAATTCTTCGTACAACTTCTCGCCGGGCCTAGCCCCGGTCAGCGCGATGTCTATTTCAGGCTTACCCGAGAAACCCGGAGCAGCACCAGAAACCCGTGGCTCAAACCCGTGCATGTGAACGAACCTCCTCGCCAAATCCAAAATCCCCAGCGGTTCACCCATGTCGAGAACAAAGACGCATGCAGACGCGCTGGGGTCAATCGCCGCAGACTGGATCACGAGTTGAGCCGCTTCGTTAATGGTCATGAAATAGCGAGTCATGCGAGCGTCGGTCACGGTCAACGGGCCGCCCTCGGCGAGCTGAGCTGTCCAAATTGGCAGCACGCTGCACGCGCTCCCGAGCACGTTTCCAAATCGCACCATGCTAAAGCGTGTGCGTTTGTCTTGACCCGGGCTCGCGCCAGCACCCGCTAACGACTGCTGGTGTAGGTGCTGCACGTACATCTCGGCAAGCCTTTTGGTCGCGCCCATCACGCTCGTCGGGTTGACGGCTTTATCCGACGAGATCATCACGAACCGCTGCGCGCCAACTGCGAGCGCGGCGTCGGCGACGCTCTTTGTGCCAAATAAGTTGTTCGCAATCGCGTGCGACGGATGGTCTTCCATCAGGGGCACATGCTTATGAGCCGCTGAGTGGAAGACAACTTCGGGCTTGAGCGCGACAAACAGCCGAAGCGTCTGGTCGGCGTCCACGATGTCATTCAAAACCGCGCGGCGCGAGAGACTTGGGTATGCCTTGGCGATTTTGCGATCAATCTCGAAGAGAGCGTTTTCGGCTCGCTCCATGAGGACCAACTGGGAAGGAGCAAATTCCGCCGCAATTCGGCACAGTTCGCTACCAATTGAGCCACCCGCGCCCGTGATGAGCACGCGCTTGCCCATCAGTACCTTTGCCACGGCGTCGCGATCAATCGAACGAGCAGGCCGGCCAATCAGTTCAACCAAATCAAGTTCGCGCCGCTGCGAAGAACTCGCCAACACACGCGGGCTTTCAAGCAGATCTTCCAATGCAGGCACGACTCGCTCGGCGATCCCCATCGCACCTAGCAACGCTCGAAGCTCAAACAATTGCGATGTTCGCACGCTCGGTAGCGACACCACCGCCAACGTGAACGCCTCTTTGCGATGCAAACTTTCGAGTTGGTCAACCGTGCCCAAGATCGGCAAGTCCACCACGTGTGACAAGTGCGTCGGCTCGGTGAGCAAGCACCCAACAGGCGTTGGTCCACTTTCTCGCAACGACAACTGGGCGGCGAGCGCCGCAACGGTCGCGGGCGTGCCGACGACGATTGCTCTACGCCAGAGCGAATAGTCAGATCGCAGAGCGTCCGGGCCTTGTGTGAAGACAGAGGACCGTGGAACAGCATCTTGTAAAGTGGGATCCAAAGTGGCTTGTACAGCGGCAGTTTGCGACAAGGTCTTCTCCAATTGCGTACGAACTAGAACCAATCGCCAGACCTACTGGTTATCGGCCAAGTTAGCCTGTGCCATGAACCGATCCCACCCTTGGTGTGCATTGCTTGGTTGAGCCAACATTTCAATATGTCAATTCCTAAGCAAACACACCCCTACTATCCCCGTACATGATCAGCCGCCTGACAGGTCGTCTTGAATCAATCGAAGGCATGCTCGCCGTGGTAACGCCATCTGCGGGCGGGATCTCGTACGAAGTGCTTATCCCCATGTTCTTTGCCGAGCGGCTAGCCTCTAAAACCGGGCAAGACGTGACGCTAATTACGCTGCAATATCTTGAAGCTCAGGGGCAAGGCTCGAACCTGATCCCACGGCTGATCGGGTTTGAACGTGCCAGCGATAGGGATTTTTTCCTGTTATTTACCACGGTAAAGGGCATTGGTAACAAAAAGGCTCTCAAGGCGATGGCAGTTGCGCCCGCCGAGATCGCAAACGCGATTTCCGCTAAGGACAGCAAGTCGCTCGCAAAGCTTCCGGAAATCGGTAAGCGGCTGTCGGAAACCATTGTTGCCGAGTTAACTGGCCGGGTTGCTTCGTACTTGGGCCTAGACGAGAGCGACCTGCCTCGGTCTTCGATTGAGTTTAAGCCCGCGAGCGCGCATTTGCCGGTCGAATCTGAGGCAATCGAAGCCTTGGTGGCTTTGGGTGAATCACGTTCTGAAGCCGAGCGGATCGTCGGCAAGGCATTGGAATCATTGCGAGCAACCGGCGTAGATCCCACGAATTCTGGCCATATTCTTGAACGGATCTACGCTACGCGTGGGTAAAGCAAGCTGAGGAAGCCGTGTTGTTTCCTAGGCTCGTTTGGCCTCCATACCGTTTGATGGCCTGGATTTGTTCGATTCAATGTAGATA
>JBBRGG010000279.1:0-2283 GCA_038240875.1 Phycisphaerales bacterium
AAGCTTTTTTTGCTGAGAATCCCCCCCAAATCTGTTACGCTGGGGTAGTGGGTGGCGAATAACCAAGGAAACAACTGGCCTACCCGATTGCCGCGACCCAGCTCATATCTAATCAAGTAGACACGCGACGTACGAGCTATCGGACGCGCGTAAATTCTCGGGGATCTTTCAGCAATTCATCGAGGAGCCCGACCATGACTGATTTGACTAACACGACCAAGCTCATGAAGCGAGTTTCGACAGGTTTGGTTGCCGAAAAGCCAGACAACAGAGCAGGGCATTCGAGATTAAGGCAGGTGCAAACAGTGCGAGCAGCGAAATGTGCAGGTTTGGCGGCGGCGTTGCTATTGGTGGCGGGGTTTGCCATCGCGGAGCCCAAAGCGCCCCCCGAAACGATTAAGGGTGCTGACAAATCGTCTGGCTCTACTTCTGGCACGCTCAATCTCACGAAGCTCGAGGCGAAAGCGGAGAAACAGGAAAAATCGCCACCAGCGATTTTTTCGAACCTCACGATGCAAGCCGCAATTGAGAAGTCGCGTGCGGAAAAGAAGGTGCTCGTTGTCAAATTTACCGCCGAGTGGTGCGGCCCTTGCAAAAAGATGGACGCGACGACGTGGCGCGATGCGCGCGTAGAGGCGTGGGCCAAGGACAACGCGATCGTGATCGCGGTGGATGTGGACAAGGATCAGGCAACGTCGCAGTCGTACGGCATCAAAGCGATGCCGACGATGCTGGTGATCAAGGATGGGATCGAGTTTGACCGCAATGTCGGATTCATGAACGCGAGCGAAGCATTGGCGTGGATGACGGATGCGGCCGCAGGCAAGCGCGCAATCGATGGCGTGCTCACCAAGATCAAAGCAGGCGAAAAGCTCAGCGTTGATGAAAAGATGGACGCGGTAGATAAACTTCTCGCGTCGCGTCAGTACGAAGAAGCCGGACCGATTGCGATCGATCTTTGGCAGACCATGGCGATCGAAAAGCCCGCAATGAGTGGCGTGCGGTTATCGTTCTTTGTGCAGACGTTGTCCAAGGTATGCGCGGGCCACGCCCCCACGCGCGAGAAGGTTGTAGCGATCCGTGACGCCGCAGAAGAACGCCTACGAGCCAAGCCGGATTGGGCCTTGTTGACGGATTGGATGAGCCTGAACGAAGTGCTGGAAGAGCAGGCAAAGACGCTGGAATGGTTTGATCGAAATAAGTTGAGTGACCATGGCCGAAAGACGGTTCGCCGATTTGAGCCGCGGCTGTATTCACTACTCGAAGCGCGAGGCGATCTTCGCGATCTTGCGATCGTTGCGAATAAACCGTTGAGCAAGCTTCAGCGCGACCACGCTTCTGCGAAGCGGATGCTGGTCATGCTCGAAAGCCAGTTGACGCCCGAAGAAGCCATGTATATGTCTTTAGGCAGGTTTCGCGAACAGGTCGGGCGTTTGCACGCGGGGCTGATTCTGGACGAGCGGGCAAACGAAGCCGAGACGTATCGCGTGGAAGCGATCAAGCGAGACGACACGCCAGAGATGCGCGTCGCCATCGTTGAGATCGCGGCGCAGCACTTGGTGGTGACGCCTGAAGTTCGCGCGTGGGCGATACCGCTTTTGGATCAGGCCGACGCTGCTCTCGCGGCGAATCTCAATCAACCAGTCGTGGACCGCTCGTCAATTGCCAGGCAGACCCTTGGCGGGCAGTAACGAACTGGCCACAGAACCTGCTAAATGCCTGATTAAAGCTATCGCAATAAGCATCGACAAAATGTCTGTCTGGCTTTTAGTTGCGTCTACTAACTGGCGTCCAATAACTCGATCTAACCGTGACCAAACTTCGGTTTGGTCCTATATTCGCAAGTCTGACTTGGGTTTAGCTTGAGCCTTGCCGATGCCTGTGTTGTGGCTAGCCGCTTTGCGCTTTCACTGCGCTCCTGTTGCGTTTGAAGGCGTGCTCGCTATTGCCAATGAATACGCGAGGTAGCTCATGCGCAGCCGACGACTGCCTTTGATTTCGCCGACACGCATACCTTGCGTTGATTGGCGGTTGCGTGCCACGAACGCCGCGAACGCTATGAAAGCAATGGTGTGTGCGCTGCTCGCATTGGTCGGGCTGGCAAACTCGGCGTACGCACAAAGCGTTTCATCAACATCAATAAGTTACCAAGGCGTGCTCAAGGCCGCGGGATCGCCGCTCAATGGCAACGCTGACATCATCTTTACGCTCTACGCCGACGAGATCGGCGGCGTGCCACTTGCACCCAGCGTCGAAGTATTGAACGTGCTCGTCATCGAAGGC
>JBBRGG010000280.1:0-2244 GCA_038240875.1 Phycisphaerales bacterium
AGCGGCTCAACCAATTCAAAGCCCAAATCCTTTGGCAGCCCGCCCACATTGTGATGCAACTTGATCCCCGCGGCCTGCCCAGAATGCCCGTGCCCGCTTTCGATCACGTCGGGATAGAGAGTGCCTTGCGCGAGATACCGCGCATCGGGAATCGACTTGGCCGCATGCTTGAAGACTTCGATAAAGCGATAGCCAATTCGACGCCGCTTCTCCTGCGGTTCAACCACGCCCGCGAGATCGCCCAAAAACTCATTGCTTGCATCAACAACGCGAAGATCAATCTTGAAGTGGTCTTGAAAGGTCTGTTCGACAAGGTCGCGCTCACCAAGCCGCAGCAACCCCGTATCAACAAACACACAGTGAAGCTGCTTCCCAATTGCCTTGTGCAAGAGCGCCGCCGTCACCGCAGAATCAACACCGCCTGAAAGCCCGCAGATCACATGCCCATCACCAATTCGCGCCTGCATTTTCGCCGCGGCTTCGTTGGCATAATCGCTCATCTTCCACGAACCGTCGCACTTGCATACGTCATATAGAAAGTTCCGAAGCAGATCAGAACCGTGGGGAGTGTGCGTGACCTCCGGGTGAAATTGCACGCCAAAGAATCGCACTCCATTAACGTTCATCTGCACCGCAGCAAGCGAGCACGTAGGCGTAGCAGCGAGCACCTCAAAGATCTTGTTCGGATCCGACACCTGATCGCCATGGCTCATCCAGACCGTCATTTTGTCGGGGAGCGCCTTAAAGAGCCCTCCTTGCGAACCAATCGTAAGCGCAGATCGGCCAAACTCTCGATGGTCCGCCTTAGTCACGCTCGCACCCATCAACTTTGCGGCGAGCTGCATCCCATAACAAATCCCCAGCACCGGCACGCCCATCGAGAAAATCGCTGGGTCGCACGTCGGTGCCCCCGCGTCATACACACTACTCGGCCCACCCGAAAGGATAATCCCCTTGGGGTTCATCGCTCGTAATTCTGCCACAGAAATCGAAGGCGAAACCAGCAGTGAAAAAACGCCTGCCTCGCGTACGCGCCGCGCAATAAGTTGAGCCGTCTGACTGCCAAAGTCTAGGATTGGAATCACGTCGTGATGCGTTGCAGGCTTCATGCGTGGCCTTGTTGAGATTCAGTGTGCGAATGCGAGTGCGAGTATGGGGGCGAGTGTGTGGGGGTGGGGGCGTAGGGGGGAATGCGATCAGAGCGGCTCGGTGTACCGCAAGAGGTGAGGTTAGCACGCGAACCCGGCTAATACCTATTCTCTATTCGGTTACTCACAAACGGGCTGCGAGATGCCTCATGCCAGACCGCACTCAGCCATTTTTCGAGCCGTTAAGCGAGCAAGACAAACGCTTGGCAGCTGAATAGCTCGACTGGCGTTGTACCAAAGACATAGTCCTATAATATAAGTTATGTAAAGTGACATTACACACCTCAATGCAGCCAAACTGTCCTGCCCACCAACCTGCACATTCAACCGCCGCCTCACCCTCACCAAACGCCCTAGCCTTGGGAATGACCCACACCCAAGCCCCATCTCCCGCCGCCAAACTCCGCACACTCATGGACGCCGCCTGCATCCAGGCACCCGGCTCCTTTAACGCTCTCTGTGGTCTCGCGGTCGCAAAAGCAGACTTCGCCGCAACCTACATCTCCGGTGCCGCCACTAGCGTCAGCGCTGGCGTGCCCGACGTAGGCGTGCTCACGCTCGATCACTTCTGCCGAGTAATTCGCGAAGTCGCCGACGCATCCAAACTCCCCGTGATCGCCGACGCTGATACCGGCTTTGGTGAAGCCGAAATGGTCCGACGCACGACCATCGAATACACCCGTGCTGGCGCCGCCGCCCTCCATGTCGAAGACCAGCAATTCCCCAAGCGCTGCGGCCACCTCGACGGCAAAGAACTCATCTCCCTCGATCACATGGTCGAAAAAGTCACCTGGGCCGCTTCCGCCGCCAGCGATCTTTCCACCGATGGCTCCCCTGCCATCATCGTCTGCGCACGCACCGATGCTCGTGGCGTAGAAGGGTTCGACGCCGCCGTCGCTCGTGCCAAGGCGTACGTGCTGGCTGGTGCGGAAATGATCTTCCCTGAGGGCCTCGCCAGCCCCGAAGAATTCGCCGCGTTCGCAAGTGCCTTGGGCCGATCGTCAACCAATCGCAAAGGCCCATACCTGCTTGCCAACATGACCGAGTTTGGCAAAACCCCGATCATCCCCCATCACGACTTCGCTGAGATGGGCTA
>JBBRGG010000281.1:0-2061 GCA_038240875.1 Phycisphaerales bacterium
CTGACGGCGATTTTGAGTACCTCGGGCGGATCGATGCACAGATCAAACTTCGTGGCTATCGCATCGAACTGGAAGCCATCGAATCCTACTTGACGCAGTGCTCGGGCGTACGCGAGGCGGCGTGCCGCGTCCAAGGTTCCCAAGGCAGCGAGATGCTTGTCGCGCACATTGTGCCAACCGATCTGAACGCGCCTCCTCAGTTTGACTCGCTCAGGTCAGCCCTGCGGCGAACGCTGCCCGCATACATGGTGCCTAGCCGGTTCGGCATCATCGACGCGCTCCCGAGGACAGTTGGTGCCAAGGTTGATCGCAAAGCACTGCCGATGCTCAAAGCGGAGCAGAGTGAGACAACAGTTACTAGCGACATGTGTGGTACGAGCTCGAACTTCAAGGCTCCAGTTGGCCCAGTAGAAATGTGGATCGCATCGGCATTTGCGTCCGCGCTTCGGCTTGGCACGCCTGTCTCAACCAACGCAGACTTCTTCAATGATCTCGGTGGAGACTCACTCTCCGCAGTCGGCGTAATTTGTGATCTTCGCACGCGCGAAAAGACCGCGAGCATTACAACCCGCGACCTCTACGAATCACGCACCGCTGCCCGACTTGCAGCACTCATCCTGTCTCGTCCCGCAAGAACAGGCCAACTTCGCCCTTTGACTACCGACGCTCGGCAGGTTACACCCAGCCTTATCCTCGTGACAATGCTTCAATCGCTCTGGCTTTTGATTTCACTTCTGGTATTTTCTTCGATTGGATACCTGGCCGCGTTCGACTTGCTGCCTTTCATGCTTGAACGCTTTGGAGTGGTTGCGACGATCCTGCTAACGCCCGCTCTCGTTGTACTCGGCACACTCGCGTATGCAATCACAGCGGTGATGACGACGGTCGTTGTCAAGTGGATCATGATCGGTCGCTACCGCCCGACCGTGACTCGAGTGTGGAGTTGGTTCTATCTGCGCCACTGGATCGTCGAACAGACCGCTCGCATGATCCCCTGGAGTTTGCTCGAAGGAACGACGGCGTATAGCGTCGTTTTGCGGTTGCTCGGTGCCCGAGTGGGTCGCCGTGTGCATATCCATCACGGTGTACATCTTCAACGAGGTGGCTGGGATCTACTCACTATCGGCGACGATGTATCCCTGGGCTGCGATTCTTGGCTCGGGCTTGTCGCGCTTGACGGCGGATGTTTGCACATCGCGCCCGTTTCCATAGGTGACCGCGCAACGCTCGAAGTGCGCGCAGGCGTGAGTGGACACACACACGTCGAATCCGAAGCCATGCTCACAGCCCTCTCTTGGCTGCCAACAGGCCAAACAATTCCCGCTGGCGAGCGATGGAATGGAGTGCCTGCAATGCCTGCGGGCATGTCGCCCGGCGCTCCACTTCTCGTGACTGGCAGAGCGCACAGAGGCATTCTTTTGCCGGGAGTGCATGGGGCGGTGCTCCTAGCTTCGTTGATTCTCCGATCTTCAATATCGATTATGGTAACGCTCATCGCTGTCGCCTTGTTTGCGTGGTCCATGGGCGTCGAATACGCAACCGCCGAAGAGTGGTTCACGTTTCCAACCTGGTCCAACGAGCTTCTGCTGCCGATGATCGTCCTACCGATCCTTTGGATGCCCGTGATTCTCGCTATCCAAGCCATCGAAGTCCGCGCGATGGGGCGCGTAAAGCTCGGCGTTCTTGATCGATGGAGCCTCGCGTACATTCGGGTTTGGCATAAAACCCATGGCGTCAATTCAGCCAGTCGTTGGCTCAGCGGCACGCTCTTCTGGCCCATTTGGCTTCGCATTGCAGGCATGCGTGTTGGCCCGAGATCCGAAATCAGCACCATCATCGATGTCGTGCCCGAGTGTGTGAATATCGGCCCCGAGTGCTTCTTTGCCGATGGCATCTATCTCGGCGGCCCGGTTGTTCATCGCGGCACAGTCACGATCGGGTTCACCACGATCTCGCGCGGCACATTCCTCGGAAATCATGTCGTCATTCCGGCAGGTACTACTCTCCCCGATAGTTCATTCCTAGGCGTATGCACCGTGGCAAACGTGGCCTATCTCAACC
>JBBRGG010000282.1:0-1694 GCA_038240875.1 Phycisphaerales bacterium
TCGCGTCGACTCGTAAGTGCAGGTCGTTGACAAAGAGCTCAATGAGGTCGCGCATGTCAGCGTCGTCTGCTAGCGTGCTTCTCAGAATTTCAATTTCCGATTTCGACATGTGATCCTCCGTTACCAGATCACATCGACGCAATCGTGAGCTTCTATACCTTGTTTCACCAAACTTCACGATACGGACTGTTCGCTCATGACGGCGTGTCCCGTCGATAGGTGAGTGCGAACAGATGAGATAGCGCGAAACAACTATGCAGGCCACTAAAATGAAGAGTGTGGAGTTCTTGTCGATCGCAACGTGCGGATGCAAAGCCGCTTCTGTGAACGCGGCGAATCTTCGTCTGCTGCATTCCAGGATTTGATTTTATTGGTCTTTGTTCCTACCAGGATCTATATTTTTACTAGACTCTATTATTTTTTTTGGCATTGATCTTTCGGATCCACCCAAGCACCATGATGACAAGGCCCGATACAAAGCCCCTAATTTGAGCCCGCCGACGCCGCCGAAGACGGCACCTCTCCAGAGTGCAACCACCAACATACTGGCATTCAATAGCCTCGCAATAATCCCCAAGGCTGTATCCCTGAGACCGAGATAAATTGATAGAGGTTGTCCTTGCAACGGATGTTGGGAATAAAGCCCACGGTATCAGCAACGACGTTGTAATCCGCGATCGTGCCTTGCAACTTGGGCGAGCCTGGTTTGCGAAGATCGCCCGGTTCGACTGGCGGATGTGGATTCGGCGGTTGGGAATTCGCCGGTTGTGGAATAGGGCTAGACGCCGAAGCCCCAGCCACGAGCTCGTACACGCCTACAGCCAGCGTCTAGGTTGGTTCCGTCGAGGTAGTTTTGCGAAATTCTGTCTGCTCCGGCACTTATACAGTGTCCGTTTTTCGATGAACCGCAGGCGTCGATCTTCGTGACGCGCGTGTTGCTCCAATTGCCACCCTCTTCACACCCTCAATCACCAATCCAACGTCCGCAGCCATGTTTCGGCGAGTGCTTCGACAGGCTCGTCAAGGTCGCCGCGTTGCCAAACAAGACGCGGGTCTTTGGTAAGCTTACCCAAGACCATCAAGTGCACGCCACCAAAGTCGGTCAAGATCGTGCGCACTTTCGCGACGTCTTCAGCCTTAACCTCAATGACATACCGGCTTGGAGCCTCGGAGTATGCAAGTTCTTCAGCTTCAAGAGCATCATCCCACATCGTTAATTCCGCGCCCAGCGGCGGCACAACCCGCCCGGCCGACATCAGCTTGGCAAGCACGCTCGCATTTGGATCGCGTGGCGGCTCGCCCCCTTCGCGCGACCCACTCGTAGCAATCAGCATCTCGGCGACGCACGTGAGAACGCCGCCATCGGAAACATCGTGCGCTGACTGAACCAAACCGTCTGCAATTGCTTGTGCGATTGCGTGCGCCACGCGCGGACCCTTGGTCAGATCAACGCCAGGCACGCTCGCATCAAGCTCACCCAACTCGCCAACGAGTCCAAACAGCCGTTGATAGTGCGACGCGCCAAGGCCCTTGGGCGTGCCACCGATCAGCAAGAGCGTGTTGCCGACTGTCTTTGCGTCCATCGTGATGCATCGCGCGAGCGACGTCACCATGCCCAGGCCCGTAATCAAAAGCGTCCAGGGAATCTCGATGACCTTTGCCTCGCCCGTGGCTGGGTCGGTGTAGCGAAGCTG